>NZ_JAEPMO010000044.1 GCF_017643905.1 Marivita sp. | reverse complement strand
ATGAACGACTGGCTCACCTTCGCCTTGTCATGGCCATAGGGCAAAAGGTCATCCGACCCGATCCCGATCTTCTCTCCAATCTCCACGATCGGCCGCTTCCGCGCCTCACGCGCAATCTCAATATCCGACTTGTACGACATGAAAGGGCTCCCCTGTTCGGAACGTCATTTGCCCCACGCATACCTTTGTGCACCAGAGCCGTGGCACGGTGAAACCGACACTTCCCGGCTAAACTGCGGCGGGATCATTACCGCGCCGACGCCAATCGGAAACACCACGGCGTTTACGCTACGAACGCGCAGCTTCCAGATGTGGCCATACCGGCTGATCAGGTACATGCAGCCGAAGGCTGTCACCCAGAGCGAGCGTTCCCGGTCGTTCGACCCAAGCGGTCACTCCCCGGCGATTCCGCGCGGCAGTCTTGAATGCCTTTCCCTTGCCCGGATGCACCGCTTCGATCTCTCGCGCCGGAAGGTGGCAGGGGCGGTTCTCCATATCCACGATCAGCGTGACGCCGTCCGGCCCCTGCAGGCGCGACGATGGCGGCACATATGTGAAATCGGGGATCCCTTCGATCACGAGGGTTGCGCCCAACCAGACGGGATCGATTGCGTCCAAACCCATATCCGATGCGATCGCGGTCAGATCCTCGGTCGACAGAAGTGACAATTGACGCACATTGGCGATGTCCGTTCCGCGTGGATGTTGCGTGGTGACCCGGCTGCAGGATGGTCTAGTCCGTCCTGAATGACGCTCACCGAGCGGCCCGTCAAACCCAAGCTCCAAGCGGTTCAACGGCGCCGACAGGATCGCCTCACCCGCAAGGGGAACGCATCCGATCCAGCGAACGACGGCGGTGAAATCAGTAGATTTGAGGGCGGGCACAGCACATCTCCAGAAACGTTTTTGCGCAAGAAAACGCGACTTCCGTCGATGGACAACCCGAAAGATGACAAAGCGGCAAAGAAAAACCCCGACGCCAGGACACCGGGGTTTGTACGGTCAATGTAAGAGGATTAGAGCGTTGGTTCCGGCTCCAGATCACCGTCGTCCTTGCGGGCCTTGGTCTTGGCCTTGGTCTTCGGGATCGCCGTGATGCTTGGTTTTTCAGCAACGTCGCCCGGACCATCATCGTCACCGGCCTGCGGAGATTCGCCCCGCATGACGCGTTTGATCTCTTCGCCGGTCAGGGTCTCGTATTCCAGAAGCCCCTGCGCCAAACGTTCCCATTCATCCTCACGCTCGGTCAGGATGGCAAAGGCGCGTTCGTAGGCGTCCTGGATGAACCGTTTCACCTCTTGCTCGATCATTTCCTTGGTGTTGGCCGACACCGAGAACCCGGCGGTGTTGCCGCTATAGCCTTCCGCAGCTTCGCGGTAATCGATATTGCCCACTTTGTCGGACATGCCCCATTGCAACACCATCGCACGGGCCAGAGCAGAGGCCTGCTGAATGTCCCCCGCAGGGCCGTTCGACACGTTTTCAGGGCCGTATTTGATGATCTCGGCGGCCTTGCCCGCCATGGTCATGGCCAGCTTTTCCTCGCATTCGGACTTGTGCCAGTTCAGGCGGTCGATTTCCGGCAGGGACACCACCATCCCAAGTGCGCCACCGCGCGGGATGATCGTTGCCTTGTAGACCGGATCACATTGCGGAAGAGCCAGACCAACCACGGCGTGACCGGCCTCGTGGTAGGCGGTCTTTTCCTTTTGATCCGGCGTCAGCACCATGGACCGGCGTTCCGCACCCATCATCACTTTGTCTTTGGCGTTCTCGAAATCTTCCATCGTCACGAAACGACGCCCGACGCGCGCCGCCATAAGTGCGGCTTCGTTCACGAGGTTCGCCAGATCAGCGCCCGAGAACCCCGGAGTTCCGCGCGCGATGATGCGCAGGTCCACATCCGGGCCCAACGGCGTCTTGCGCGCATGCACACCAAGGATCTTTTCCCGGCCCTTGATGTCAGGATTCGGCACGGTAACCTGACGATCGAAACGACCCGGACGCAGCAGAGCAGGGTCCAGCACGTCACGACGGTTGGTCGCAGCGACGATGATCACACCTTCGTTTGCCTCGAACCCGTCCATTTCAACCAGAAGCTGGTTCAGAGTCTGTTCGCGTTCATCGTTGCCCCCGCCATAACCGGCACCTCGGGCGCGGCCGACGGCGTCAATCTCGTCGATGAAAACGATACATGGCGCGTTCTTTTTCGCCTGTTCAAACATATCGCGGACACGGCTGGCACCAACACCGACGAACATTTCGACAAAGTCGGAACCAGAGATTGTGAAGAAAGGCACTCCCGCTTCGCCTGCAATAGCACGCGCGAGCAGCGTCTTACCGGTACCCGGAGGACCGACGAGCAATGCACCTTTCGGGATCTTGCCGCCCAGACGCGAGAACCGCTGCGGATTTCGCAGGAATTCCACGATTTCCTCAAGCTCTTCCTTGGCTTCGTCGATTCCGGCGACATCGTCAAAGGTCACGCGGCCATGCTTTTCGGTGAGCAGTTTTGCCTTGGACTTTCCAAAGCCCATCGCACCGCCTTTGCCACCGCCCTGCATCCGGTTCATGAAATAGATCCACACACCGATCAGAAGAAGGAACGGAAGCAGGCTGAGCAGGAAGGACTGGAATCCGGATTGCTGCTGCTGTTCGGCGCGGATCGGAACGTCATTTGCGATCAAGAGATCGGTGACCGTCGCATCTTCCGGTTTTATGGTCACATAGTCCTGTCCGTCCGCGCTGCGGAACCGAACCTGTTCGCCGTCCAGTGTGACAGAGCTGACCGTGTCGTTTTCAACGGCCGACACGAAATCGGAATAGCTGATCTCACGGCTTTGAAGCGTATTGCCACCGCCGGAGAAGATGTTGAAAAGCGCAAGGATCAACAGGAATAGGACGACCCAAAAGGCGATATTTCGTGCGTTGCCCAAGGAAAATTTCTCCTGAATTTGACAGGGGCGGGAAAGCCCGCGTCTCTTGGCCTATAACATAGACATGCGCAGCGCGGGTTCAATGCGAAAGACAAAATGCCTCAAAACCGGTGTCTGCCCGCCCAAGCACAAAGCGGGACACATCTAGTGTCGGCCCAAACCCCAGCGCGGGACAGGCCAAAAGCGTGCCGTCCGACCATACCGACGGCAATGCCAAAGCCGCCCGGAAGGGAAGGGTAAGTCCCGACCGATCCACGATCTGTTTCCAGCCCTCTTCGCCCAAGACGCGGACTGTTGCATCGGCGGGGCATAGGCCAGCGGGATCGACCAAGCGCCATTGACCGTCCCAAAGCTCTCCCAATGGGGTGTCCACCCCGGCAACGGCAGCCCCTTCTCGGACAATCCGCAGGTAAGCTTTTTCCACCAGCACTTCCGCGCCATGCAGCGTGCCACCGCCGCCGGACAGAACCTGCGTCAGTAGCGCCTCGCTTGATGCAGCGCGCGGCCTGTATTCTGCACCCGCGACATAGCATAGCCCTGCAGTGAGCAGCCGCAGGCGCGTTTCCTCGTCCAGAGCCGCAAACCCATCGCGGTCAATGCGCACCTGTCCCAGAGGTGCAGCGGATGACAGCGAACGAACCGCGTCGACCAGCCGAGCTTTCAATCCGTCGCGCGCACGGGCCATGCGCCGCGCCGTATCCGAAAGAACGGTTGCCGTGATCCCTTCCTCGCTCAAATGTCTTAACAATTGGCGAACGCGCACGCGCTCGAAATCACGGTTGTCATTGCTAGGGTCCTCCACCCATCGGCCTTTCAGGACCTGAAGGTAGTGCCGAAGCTCTGAACGCTGCATCTCGAGGCAAGGGCGCAGCACATGATAGCCCGGTTGGCTGTTGTCCCGTGGCGGCGCAATCCCCGAAATATCGTCAGCAGCAAGCGCAGGCGCAGATCCCGCATACGGTGCAACACTCCGCGCCGCTTGCATACCCGACAGCCCGTCGACTCCCGACCCCCGCGCCAGCCGCATCAAGAAGGTTTCCGCCTGATCGTCGAGTGTATGTGCGAAGAGGACGTGGCGCAGGTCTCCGCGCCACTGGTCGATCAGAGACAACCTTGCCCGGCGCGCCGCATCCTGCACATTGCCTACCCCGTCCCAATGCCAGCGCAGCGTGGCATGCGGCCATCCGAGTGCCGCACATTCTTCCGCGACCATATCGGCCTCAACGGCACTTTCCGGGCGCAAGCCGTGATCGACCGTCGCCACCCAAAGTCGAATACCATAGGTGCGGGTCCAGTTATGCGCGAGGTACAGCATTGCCATGCTGTCACCGCCACCGGAGACGGCCAATCCGAGATCGGAGGGAAAATCGGGGCCAAGCAAGTGCCCCATCGCGTCCGCGAACCGCTGCAACAGCGGCGTATCGGTCACTGACAACTCAGCCGGTCTTTGGCGGCATCGGCCTGCGCAATCGCATCGCTGCTGCCCGGATAACGGCCAGCCACCTCGTTCAGCGTCACACACGCCTCGGCCAGGTTCCCAAGCGCCCCCAACGCCGCGCCCAGTCGCCACAGCGCCTCTGGACCGGCGGCATCGTTGGGATAGCCGGCATATGCCTCGAGATAGCGGCGCGCCGCATCCCGCGTGTTGCCCAATCCTTCAAGCGCCCGGCCTTCGGCCACCAGCGCCTGCGCTTCTAGCGGTCCGCCCGGATAGGTCTGGCGAAAGGCCGCAAACTGGTCTGCGGCGGATTGAAAGTCACTGTTGGCGAGCGCCTCCCCGGCTCGCCGAAAGTCCGTTTCTTCGCCAACTGCCAATTGCGTGCCACCCGCCTGTGGTGCTGCAGGCTGGACGGAAGGGACGCTGGGCGACTGGGGAACGCCGCCAAGCGTCGGGGTCTGACCCAACGCGCCGATGTCGCAGCCGGTCTCCAGCTCGCACAACCGGAATTCCAGATCGCCAAGACGCTGCGCGCCGTCTTCGGCCACGCGCCCGACGCGGAATTCCAGTTCTTCGGTCTTGGCCGTAAGACGCTGCAATTCGCTTTCGATCGCATAGAGCCGGTCCAACGCACCTGCTGGCAAAGCAAGCGAGGATCCTCCGGTTGTGCTCAGCTCGCGTTTGAGCTTCTGGATCTCGACAAACAGCACCGACATGTCCTGCCGGATATCTGCAAGCGTTTCCTGCGCCTGCCCCGCAAGCGGAGCAAAGGCCAAAGCACATCCCAGAAAAATCCCCCTCAAACGCATTGTGATCTCCGTCAGCCTGTCAATCCGGCGGAAATGATTGTCACAGCCCGCCGGTTCTTGGAGTAACAGGATTCGTCCGAGCAGATCTCAATCGGGCGTTCCTTGCCGTAGCTCACAAAGCGCAGCCGGCTGGACGGAATGCCTTGCCCGATCAGGTATTCCATCACCGCATTGGCGCGACGCGCGCCCAGCGCGAGGTTGTAGGCGCGGGTGCCCTGCTCATCGGCATGGCCTTCGATCACCGCATTATAGTCGGAATTGGTCAGCAACCACTGTGCCTGACCATCCAGCGTGGCCCGCGCTTCGGGGCTGAGCGAAGATTGATCGACGGCGAACAGAACGCGGTCACCGACGGTCTGCTGAAAATAGGCGGGCGAACTTGGATCGCTCGCACTGCCGTGCAAGATGCCCCCGGCACTGCCGGTTGCCGCGTTGAGGTCCACGGCATCATTGTCAAAGCGATTGGCATTGGTACAGGCCGACACGGCCAGAACGGCCATCAGCATCGTGAGTTTTGCGGTTAGTCGCATGGGATGTCCTGCTCTCTTATGATTGGTTCAAAACTACCACAGCCGTATCGCTGCGCCTAGTCGTCTGCGCTGCGCCCGAATTTTCGTACGAAAATTCTGACAGCCGCATATAAATTTCTGGTGAACATGCGCTCGTCACTGGAGCGGCCCCCAGCTTGGGTCCGACGCACCTTCGGGCGTGCGCACGCGCTTGAGGTTCCGACCCGAGATATCCACCGTATAAAGCGACGAAGACCCCTGCGCGCCCTGCGTTTCGCGTGCGAACATGATGACGCGGCCATTCGGTGCCCATGTCGGACCTTCATCTAGGAAGGAGGCCGTCAAAAGCCGTTCTTCGGACCCGTCTGTCCGCATCACACCGATGTGGAACCGCCCCGCATTCTGCTTTGTAAAGGCAATCATGTCACCGCGCGGCGACCAGACCGGAGTGGAATAGCGCCCCTGACCAAAACTGATCCGCCGCGCCTCGCCACCAGAGGCGGGCATAACGTACAACTGCTGCGTGCCTGACCGGTCGCTCTCGAACACGATCTGGCTGCCATCGGGCGAATAGCTCGGCGCGGTTTCGATCGACGGCGCGTTCGTCAACTGGCGCGTCCCGCCGCTGCCGATATCCATGGCCCAGATATCTGTGTTCGACCCTTGGGTGAGCGAGTAGACGACGGTCTGCCCGTTCGGCGCAAACCGCGGTGCAAAGCTCATCACACCATCCTGCCCTTGCAGGATACGGCTTTGAACCGTTCCCACCTCGAGCACGTGAACACGCGGCATGCCGGTTTCGTAGCTTGTATAGAGCACCCGCTGTCCGTTTTCCGAAAAGCGCGGTGCCAGAACAAGAGCGTTGCCCCCGGTCAGGTACTGCACATTGGCGCCGTCGTAATCCATGACAGCAAGCCGTTTGGCGCGCTGATCTTTCGGACCGCTTTCCGACACGAACACCACGCGGCTGTCGAAATACCCCGACTCGCCTGTGATCCGGCTATAGACCTGATCGGCCACCTTGTGCGCCATGCGCCGCCAGCCATCCGGCGTTCCCGCGAACTGCATGCCCTGCCCCAGCTCCGTACCGGCGAACACGTCCCACACGCGGAACTTCACCACGATACGCCCAGCTTCGGAACTGACCGCTCCGGTGATCAGCGCCTGCGCATTGATCGCCTTCCAGTCGGCAAATTGCACCGGACTGCCAAAGCTTGTGATCTGGCTGATATGCGCCTCACGCGGGACTTCACGGAACAGGCCAGTTCCGGTCAGGTCGTCTGCAACCACCCGCGCGATCTGCTGCGCCAAGTCCTGTGCTCCTGCGGTTTCCCCGACAAAATCGGGCACCGCATAGGGCAATGGTTCGACCACGCCCTCCGTGATCTCGATCCTGAGTGGCCCGCCCTGTGCCAGAACCACACCCGGCGCGCTGACCGCCCATACCAATACAGCCAACAGTGACGCGACGATCTGTTTCATCGGATCCTCATACTCTCGGGGTTGAACGTCATCTCGACGGTCTTCCACTGGTCAAACTTTTCTGGCGGCAGGCTATACCCATCGCCCTGGCACCGCAAAATCGCCCGGCGCGCGGCTTGGAACGCGGTGTCTACCGCCGAACCGCTGCCACCTTCGGACGACAGCAATCTCAGACTTGAACTCACAACGCGGCCGGAACGATCCATGTCAAACCCAACCGTAACAGTGACATTGGATGCTTGCGAGCCGACATCGACCACCCAGCAATCCTGCACGGCAATGCGGAAGCCGTCGGTTTCCCCCTGGGTGAGCGGCGGACCACTTGCCGTGCCAGTGCTTGCTCCGGCCAAAGCCTCTTCCAATGCACCCGCAATCGCGTTGGCCGTGGCATCTGCCGCCGCATTGTCTTGCTGCGGTGCCGGCGCAGGCTCGGCTGCAGGCGTAGGTGCGGGCTCTGTCGGAGCTTCGGCCGTTTGCGGTGGTGTCGGCGCAGGACGGTTCGGACGCACCTGCGGGCGCACTGATGCGACAGGCGCACGCGCTGGTTCTTCCGCTTCAGTCACGATCTCTGTCGCCGCAGCTTCGGGGGCTGTGGCCTGTAGTTCCTCGGCCTCGGTCACATCGGGCGTATCTGACCGCTCAATCGTTTCCTGCACATTGGGCGCGACGTCGGCTTCGGGCGCGGGCTCCGGCACGGCCTCGGGGGCGACACGATCCGCCGGGCGCGGGATCGGGCGCAAGGCCACTTCGGGCGCCTCGACCTCGGGCACGGGGACCGGGGCGGGCGGTTGCGGCGGGGTTTCCGCCACTTCGGGTTCAGGCGTCAGAGGCACAGGCAGCGGTAGGGGATCGGGCTGCACCACCTCAGGCTCTGCGGGCTCTGGGGGTGGCGTCGGCTGTACGTCCGCAACAGGTGGCTGCGGCGGCTGCTCAGCGATCTCGGGTTGTGGCAAGGCTGCGGGTTCTTCGCCCAGCGTTGGTGCCGCCTGCGTCTGCATCATGGCGGCGAACTGCGCCTCGGAAATGACCGAGACATCCGCCACCTGGAGCTCTGGTGGATCACTGCGAAACATGCCGCCGAACAGCGCCCAGAGAAACAGAATCCCATGGGCACCTCCCGAGATATAATGGCCCGTATGCACTGCGCGCCTCAGCCATCCGACCCGTCAAGCGCCGGACCCCCGATATCGGTCACCAGCCCAATCGAACTGAAACCACCAGCGTTCAGCGCGCCCATGATCTGGGCAACCACTTCATATGTGACGGTGCCATCGGCCCGCAAGAAGACGCGGTCATCCGCCCGTTCGGCAGCAATCGCCCGCAGTCGCGGGACTAGGTCTTCACGCGGCACTTCCGTATTCTGGATCGACACGATCCCGTCGGCAGAGATGGTCACCGTCAACGGCTCTTCGGTTTCGGACGGCAGGGCCGAGGCCGCGGTCTTGGGCAACTCGACCGGAACACCGACGGTCAACAACGGGGCCGCCACCATGAAGATGATCAAGAGCACCATCATCACGTCGACAAAGGGCGTGACGTTTATTTCCGACATCGGCATAGCGCGGCTCTTGCGCCGCCTGCGCCCGCCGCCTCCGCCCGATTTGACGACGCCACCCCCCATCGCTCAGCTGTCCAACTGGCGGCTGAGAATGGTCGAAAACTCATCGGCAAAAGATTCGTAGCCTGCGAGGATACGGTCACTGTCGGCCGACAACTTGTTGTAGAACACCACGGCCGGGATCGCCGCCAAAAGACCCAGACCGGTGGCCAACAGCGCCTCGGCGATACCGGGTGCCACGACAACCAGCGATGTGTTCTGCTGCTGCGCGATCTCGACAAAGGCATGCATGATCCCCCAGACAGTGCCGAACAGACCGACGAACGGCGCGACCGAGCCAACCGTCGCCAGAACCGCGAGGTTCTTCTGCAAATCCTCAGCCTCTTTCTGGATGGCCACATCCATCGACCGGTCGATGCGCGCATGAGCGCCTGCGATCAAACCGCCATCATCCCGGTGTGACCGTCGCCATTCAGTCATGCCCGCCGCAAAGACCTTTTTCGCACGGCCCTCCGGTTCCGGACCGATCTGGTCGAACAATTCATCCAGCGGCTCGCCCGACCAGAAGGCCCGATCGAACTCCGCCGCCTCGGCCCGTGCCTTGCGATACGCGATGATCTTTTCGAAGATGATCGCCCACGCCCAGAACGATGCCAGCATCAGCATGATCATGACGATCTTCACTGTAAGGGTGGCGCGCGCGAAAAGGCCCCACATGGAGAAATCAATCTCCTGCGCCAGCGCAAGTGTTTCTGCTTCCATCTGCCTGCTCTTTAGCCGGTTGGCCCTGATTGGTTGGGCTCTGATTAGCAGTATCATTACCGCAATTGCAGGGGAAACGCCAACACATTGGCGTCAGAACATGCGGTTTCCGCCAGGCTAGTGAATACGACGGCGGATATTCGCCGGAAGCCGCGCCGGCGTACCTCCTTCGCCCACGCAAACCACTGTCACTTCGGCCTGAAACAGCAAATCATCACCACGTATAACCTCTTGCGACATGATCAGCCGCACGCCGGTCACCGCCTTGACGACGGTACGCACCAAAAGTTCATCGTCGAATTTCGCAGGCTTGAGGTAATCGGCCTCGACGCGCCGAACCACGAAGACCACACCGTCTTTTTCCCGCATGGCGTTCTGATCGACGCCAAGCGATCGCACCCAGTCCGACCGCGCCCGCTCGATGTATCGCAGGTAATTGGCATAATAGACAATGCCACCCATGTCTGTGTCCTCGTAATACACACGAACCGGCAATGTGTGGACCATCAGCTCATACCTCCCTGCGCCACCTGCGTCCGCGCGGCGAGCCGCAGCGCATGGCTGGCATCATTGGCCATCGCGGGCATCACGGGATCGTAGGCCGCCCGGATCAGCGCACCGATCTCGGGCCGCAAGACCACGCGCCCATCTTCCAACTGTCCCAGCGGCGACCTGTCAGTAAACGCCAGGTCCGACCACAGCACCATTGATTGCACCGCCTGGCTCAGTGCGAGGGTTTCGGCAGGCTGAGCGGACATGACGTCATCCATGCGCAAAAACACGAAACAAGCCTTGATCGCCCCCGCCTCGTCGAACCGGAACACCCTGTACTGGTTCGCCTCCGCATGTGAGAGTTTGGACACCAAAGGGGCCAATCCGTCGATCAGGCGATCCAGATCAGGCACATCCAGCAATTCGACCCAATCGCGGAAGAAAAAGAACATCACGTTGGTGCCAAGTTCGGGATCGGTTTCCGCCATGTGATGCCCAGCCATCGCGCAGACCGCCTCCAACGCCCCTTTGACAACGGCCAAGGTCGTATCTTCGACCCCGAAAACAATGGGCGCAATTGGCCGCCCCCAGCGAGCAAACAGGTAGCTTCCGTCCGAGCGCGTGAAACAGCGCTCCACCTCGGCTGCATCCATCATGAGGCACCGCCCCCCTGCTTCTTCTCTTGTCAAATACGCAAGTCCGACCTCTGGCATAGGGTGCCAGAATGGGCAAGTCACGCCTACTCGAACAGGTCGCTTTGTCCCGGGGTCTGGGGTGCCGCCATACCCAGATGTGTCCACGCTTTCTGCGCCAACATGCGCCCGCGCGGAGTGCGTTGGATCAAGCCCTGCTGGAGAAGATACGGTTCGATCACCTCTTCCAGCGCATCGCGGCTTTCCGACAGCGCCGCCGACAGCGTCTCGATGCCAACCGGACCACCGGCATAATTCTCGGCGATCAGCCGCAGATACCGTCGGTCCGCACCATCAAGGCCAAGGCCATCCACCCCAAGACGGGTCAACGCACCGTCGGCAAGCTCCTTGGTCACGATGCCATTGCCCTCGACGACAGCAAAGTCGACCACGCGGCGCAACAACCGACCGGCAATCCGTGGCGTGCCCCGCGACCGGCGGGCAATCTCGCGCGTACCCTCTGGGGCCGCTTCAACCCCAAGCTTCACCGCGTTGCGGGCAACAATCAAGTTCAGTTCGTCCTCAGTATAGAAATTCAGCCGCGTCGGGATCCCGAAACGATCGCGCAAAGGCGTGGTCAACAAACCCAGACGCGTCGTTGCACCGACCAGCGTGAACGGCTGCAATTCGATCCGAACGGTCCGCGCCGCAGGCCCCTCACCAATCACCAGATCCAGTTCGTAATCCTCAAGCGCTGGATACAGCACCTCTTCCACCGCCGGGTTCAGGCGGTGGATTTCGTCGATGAACAGTACATCCCGCGCTTCCAGATTGGTCAGGATCGCCGCCAGATCGCCTGCCTTGGCCAGAACCGGCCCCGAGGTCATGCGAAAGCCGACGCCAAGCTCGCGCGCCATGATCTGGGCCAGCGTGGTTTTTCCAAGGCCGGGAGGTCCGTGGAACAGCGTATGATCCATCGCCTCGCCACGTTGCCGGGCTGACTGGATGAACACGCGAAGATTGGCGCGCGCTTCGGCCTGTCCAACGAAGTCGTCCAGCATCTGCGGACGCAAGGCGCGGTCGCGGTCCTCGGGCAAGGGTTCAGGGCGCATGATCGGATCAGTGGACATGGCCGCTCCTCAATGCCGTTTGGGCTTTGGTCGCGGTCTGAAGGCGAAGAGGCCTAAAAAGGCCGATGAGCATGCCCATAGCCCTATCCCTTCGGTGCCAAGAGCTTCAGCGCCGCGCGGATCAGCGCAGGTGTTTCGGCATCAGGCGCATCGCCCGCCGCCTGCGCCACGGCGCTCGCCGCTTCTCCGGGGGCGTATCCGAGATTGCCGAGCGCCGACAAAGCCTCGGCCTGCGCTGATGCAGACGGGATGGGGACAGGCGCAGATCGCGCAGACGACATCGGCTCGATCACGGCATCATCATCCGACGCCTTGGCCGCGACAGACGCGGCACCCCCCATCGCCATGACGGAATGCGCCTTATCCTTCAACTCGTTGACCACGCGCTGTGCGGTTTTCGGACCGATCCCTTTGGCCGCCTTGACGGAATTCCAGTCACCCAGCGCAATCGCGCGGCTCACCCCGTCCGGACCCAAGGCACCAAGGATTGCAAGCGACGCCTTCGCGCCAACCCCCTGCACCGACATCAGCAAGCGGTGCCATTCCTTTTCCACCAGCGTCGGAAAGCCGAACAGCTGGAGGATATCCTCGCGCACCAGCAAATCCGTATATAGCGCTGCCGCTTCCCCCGGCCGTCCGATCTGCGACAGCACACGGTCCGAGCAATAGACAATATATCCGACGCCGCGCACGTCGATCAGCACGTGATCGTCCGCTTTATATTCGATACGCCCAGCAATCCGCCCGATCATGCCCGCATCCTCATTCCCGGCCCCGTCATGTGATGCGCGTGGCAAATTGCGATCGCCAAGGCGTCCGCCGCGTCGGCGCCGTGAATTTCGGCACCGGGCAATTGCATCTTCACCATGTGTTCGACCTGCCGTTTGTCTGCATGGCCAACGCCAACAACGGTCTTCTTGACCGAGTTTGGCGAGTACTCCCCAATCTCCAACCCGAACTGCGCAGGCACCAGCAAGGCCACACCTCGCGCCTGCCCGAGCTTCAGCGTGCCCACGGCATCCTTGTTCACAAAGGTCTTTTCGATGGCGACAGTTTCGGGCTGATACCGGTGAAAAACGTCCGTCAGCGCCGTGTGCAGGGTCAAAAGGCGCATCGCCAATTCCCCCGTTCCCGACAGGCAAACACCGTTCGCGACATGGCGCAAACGGCTTCCTTCGGCCTCGATCACGCCCCAACCAAGGAAACGCAGGCCCGGATCAATCCCCAAAACACGCATTCTGCTCGCGCCTTTGTTGCTTTTGTATCACGGCTAGCACGAAACGCGAACAAACGCCAAGCACTCAAAACAGGAATGACCACCGAAGGCCGATGTCGAAAATGATCTCCGAGAGGTCGACTCTGGATGCGGAGGCCCAAAAACGACGCAAAACTTGTCGCATTTATCACCTTTCGCAGGCGCAGAAAAACTATGCCAAGAGCCATGCACAAATCGCATAAAAACTATGCGAAAAGGGCAATTGAAGACGCCATTTTCCGCAACTAGATGCGGCTCACAAAGAAACTCTCCCCAATTCACCCAAGGAACATGGCCATGGCCGCTTTTGACACATCCCGCCCCACCTATGCCGCAAGCTCAAAAGGCTTCGGCGGTTTTGCAGCTTCCCTGATCGCAGCGTTCACCGCGTGGAACGATTCCCGTCAGACCCGCACCGCGCTCAGCCAGCTCAGCGATCACGAACTGGAAGACATCGGTCTGACACGCGGCGACATCAACTCGTTCTGAGTTGTTCCGCAAAATCGAAGAACGACAAAAGCCGTGTCAGTCTCCCTGACACGGCTTTTCTTTTGTGAGCAAGAGCGAGTAAGGCGGAGAGAGATCAGCCGATAATGTAGCTCAGCAGGCGGGACAGCGGCGCGGTGATCGGATCGATCTGCATGAATACGGCGCCCATCTGTTCGACAAAGCCCCCTTCGCGCAAAAGATCAACCTGTTGGCGATACCCTTCTTCGCCCAAGACAGTCACGATGGCGGCTTTGAGCACAAAAAGAATGCCGAACGGCAAAAGCAAAGCCGAGAACGAAAACGCCTCGCGGACATGGCGGATCGGCTTATGTACGATCACACCGGTTTTTTCGATTTTTGTGACGTAGCCACGCGACAATTGGCGATGACGCTTGAGCACCCGGCGGTACCGTTCGTCAAACATGTCCTGCTGTTTGGTCATGTGAAGCAGCCTTTGTTCCGGCCCCCACCGGATGTGACCGAGATAGGGGCGGAATGTGGCAAGAATGGGGCAAACGTGGCAAATCCGTTCGAATTGCGGCGAAAATCCGCAAAAACTGGAAATTGCGGCGCGTTTAAGACCCGGCTTTTTTAAGCGTCAGCGTCGTCCAGTCACCAATCTCTTCGCGGTGCCAGGTATTGATGCCATTCCGTGCATAAACCTCTGCCACTTCATCGCCTTGATCGTTCAGGATGCCCGAAAGGATCGCGAATCCCCCCGGTGCAAGGTGGCTGGCCATGTCCGGGGCAAGGTCGATCAACGGCTGTTTGAGGATGTTCGCAAAGACCAGATCGAACGGCGCGGCTTCGTGCAGTTGCGGATGTTCGAAGCCCAGCGCCTCAAGGCAGATCACCCGACCGGCGAGGTCGTTCGCCGCCACGTTCGCTTCGGCCACTTCTACCGCCACCTGATCCATGTCGCTGGCGAGCACGGTCTCGGGCCAAACCCGGGCCGCCGCCATCGCAAGCACCGCTGTTCCACAGCCGATATCGGCCACGTTGTGACAGACCACGCCCGCTTCGATCAGGCGGTCGAGCGCCCTAAGACAGCCTTGCGTTGTCCCGTGATGCCCTGTGCCAAACGCCATCGCCGCCTCGATCAACAGAGGCTCCACGCCTTCGGGCACGGTGTCGGCGTTATGACTACCGTAAACATAAAACCGCCCGGCATGCACCGGAACCAGTTCCCGCCGCACCTTGGCAACCCAATCGGTTTCCGGAAGTTCGGAAACGACAAACGGATTTGCGCCATGCGCTGCGGCCAAGAGCGCGAGCTGCACCTCGTCAGGGGCTTCGAGGAAATAGCCGCCGACTTCCCACATTCCGCTGCCATCTTCGATTTCGAACACACCGACGCCATAGGGCTCGTTGCTCAACTCTTCCAAGGCAGCGCCCAAGGCTTCCGCCGAGTCTTTGTTGGACAGGGTGGTATAGGCGGTGAAGGTGGTCATGAGGTCGGTCTTTCTCGATCAGGGGCAGCGCTGCCCCTCTGCCACGAAGCCCAAGTCGCCGCAAGCTTACTCCGCCGGGGCGGCGACATAGGCCGAGAACACGGTCTCGTTTCCAGGTTCAGGATGGCGCGGGATCATCAGCGCCAGCATCAACGACACACACGCCATGCCCGCCGCCAATGCAAACACCGCACCGGGTGAGATCAGCCAGAGATAGCCAAGCACCGCCGGCAAGAACACAGCCGCGATGTGGTTTATGGTGAACGCGACCGCCGCGGTCGGGGCGATATCCCCGGGATCGGCGATCTTCTGGAAATAGGTCTTCAAGGCCAGCGCAAGCGCAAAGAAAATATTGTTCACAATGTAAAGCACGGTGGCCAGCATCACGCCCCAGCCAAACCAGTAAATCCCGCCGTAGAGAACGAAAACGATCACCAACCCGACATATTCCACAACCATCGCGTTGCGCTCGCCAAAGCGGTGAACGACCTGTCCCAGCATCGGGGCAAGCACCATGTTCCCCACAAGCGTGACCAGCATCAGCTTGGTGATCTGATCCACGTCGAGACCGAACCGTTCAACCATCATGAACGCGGCGAAGACGACAAAGATTTGCCGGCGGGCCCCCGACATGAACTGCAGCGCGTAATAAAGCCAGTACCGTTTGCGCAGGACGAACTTTTTGACCTGCGGGTTGGGCGCTTCGAAATGCGGCATCATCACTACGCAATAGGCCACGATGATCAGCGTCAACGCGCCGGACACGATATAGACGAAATTGTAGCTCAGGTCGTAGGCGCGCCATGTCACAACGATCGCGGCATAAGCGACAAGTGTCGCTGCGGAGGCTGCTGAAACCAGCAACCCCAGCATCTGCGGCGCGCGGTCCTTGGGCAGCCATTGAAGCTGCAGCGATTGGTTCACCGTTTCATAATAGTGAAATCCGATCGAACTGATCAGCGTCACGAACAGCAATCCCCCCATTGAGGGGAAAAAAGCCGTGATAGCCGTGGCCACCCCCAACATGGCAAGCGAGATCATGGCAAGCGTCTGTTCCCGGATGAACATGATCACCGCGATCACGCCCACGGCCAGAAAGCCCGGTATTTCGCGGACCGTGTGCAACCAGCCGATATCCGACCCGTCGAACTGCGCCACTTCGATCACAAAGTTATTGAGCAGCGCCGACCATGTCGCAAAGGACAGGGGCATGGCGATGGCCATCAGGAACAGCAGCGTGATGGGCCGTCGATGGATCGGCAGGTCACTCGCATCCGCAAGGGGAACAATGCGCTTCATGGCCTTCCTTTACGCCCGCCTTCCCGACTTGGCGAGGGTCAAGAAAGCCCAGAACACACTATGTGCAGATTTTCACATCCCCTACGCGATCCTCCAAAACGACATCCCAGAACTACCGTTAAGGCAAAAATACTGAGGGATTGTTAACACCGCCCATCAATCTGATCCAAATCAAAGCCGACACATTCATCCTTGCGCATACATGGCCAACCCAGACGGAGACCGCCATGGACCTTGTGACCCTTGTGGACCAAATCGGCGAAGCACCCACCGCCGCCTTATTCGGCCTGATCACCGGCATCACCTTTGGTGTCGCCGCCCAACGCTCGCGCTTTTGCCTGCGCGCGGCCACGGTCGAATTCGCCCGTGGCATGATGCAGGACAAGGTTGCCGTCTGGCTGCTGACCTTCTCGACAGCCGTGGTCTGGGTGCAGGCGGCGCAGATGTTCGGCCTGATCGACACCACCGAGGCCCGCATGATGGCTGTTCCCGGAAGCTGGTCTGGCGCCATCATCGGTGGCCTGATGTTCGGCGCAGGGATGGTGCTCGCTCGTGGATGCTCTGGACGGCTGCTTGTGCTTGCCGCCACGGGCAACCTTCGGTCCGTGGTCTCGGGCCTGATCTTTGCTGTCGTAGCGCAGATGAGCCTCACCGGCTGGCTTGCCCCGATCCGTGATCAATTGGCCGCCATGTGGATCACCTCGGGTGGGCGAAACATGGACCTTCTGGCAACGCTGCACCTGCCCGAAGGATCCGGCCTTGTCTTCAGCCTTGCCACAGCGCTTCTCGCCCTTGAACTTTCGCGCCGCAATCAGATCGGCTGGCAACGTCTGGTCTTTGCATCAGGCGTTGGCTTTGCCGTCGCCATGGGCTGGGCCCTTACCTACGCGCTCAGCCTCGTGGCGTTCGAACCTGTGCAGATCGAAAGCGCCACCTTCACCGGGCCGTCAGCCAATACGCTGATGTTCTTCCTTGACCGCTCGTCAATCCTCGAATTCGACGTCGGTCTGGTGCCGGGCGTGGTGATCGGATCATTCCTCGCCGCGTTCGTGACAGGAGAGCTCAAATTCCAGGGCTTCGAAGGCCCAACCCCCATGCGAAACGCCATGATCGGCGCAGCGCTCATGGGGTTCGGCGGAATGCTCGCGGGCGGCTGCGCCATCGGCGCGGGTGTGACCGGCGGGTCGATCTTTTCCGGGACAGCGTGGCTTGCTCTTTTCTGCATGTGGATCGGTGGGATGAGCATGGACCTCGTTATGGGCGGACGGGGCCAACCTGCTGCAATCTGAAGCGCGAAATTCCGGAATTTCGCACCATCCCTGCCGTTTCCAAGAAACGGACCAAACTCTTGCACACCAATCACCCTATAGGTTTGAAAACCGACCTGAAATTTGCGCCGAGGTATGGTTTTCCAGTCTTTGCAAAACCACAAACCGTGGTACTCTTCGACATCAAATTTTTCAGACTACCCATTTTTTGAAACGGACATTCCAATGCTTGTTGTCGAATTTTTTTCGAACAAGGCCGTTTTGGCCATCGCAGCCGGAGTCGGCTACGCCATTGCAACACTCTTGATGAAAATCGCCTCGGAAGACCTGACGACGGCCGTGATCGGTGCCATCGCCTTGGTTTTGGCGGCCGTTGTCATCTCCGAAATCCTGCTCTTGCGGCAAGTCGATCTGGGTCTTGCCTATATCGCCATCATGGCGACGGAAACGCTTCTGGTTCTGCTGGCAACCTATTTCGTTGGCCAGCCCCTGTCAGGCCGCGAACTCGCGGGCGGGGCGCTTGTCTTGGCGGGCGTGGCAATCGTCAGCTATTGATGATTTTCGGCAAAGCCGAGGCCGACCTGTGCTATTGCCGAATGCGCCAGCCCGTCTTGAAGATCCACCAGATGATCGCAAGACACAGAACCGTAAACCCGGCGATGGCCAACAGGCTCAGCCCGATGGGCACATCTGCAAACCCGAAAAACGACCAGCGGAAGCCAGAGACAAGGTACACGACCGGGTTGAAGAACGAGATCGTCTGCCACACGGGCGGCAGCATCGAGATCGAATAGAACGACCCGCCAAGGAACACCAAAGGCGTGACCACCAGCAGTGGGATCAGTTGAAGTTGCTCGAAATTCCCGGCCCAGATGCCGATGATGAACCCGAACAGCGCAAAGCTCAGACAGGTCAGCACAAGAAAGGCCAGCATCGCCAGCGGATGCTGGATGCTCAGGTCCACAAACAGCGCCGAGGTGCCAAGGATCACGATCCCGATGAAAAGCGCCTTCGTCGCCGCCGCCCCGACATAGCCCAGCACGATTTCCAGAAAGTTGATCGGGGCCGACAGAAGCTCATAGATCGTGCCGATGAATTTCGGGAAATAGATCCCGAAGGACGCGTTGGAAATCGCCTGCGTCATCACCGACAACATGATCAGTCCCGGCACGATGAACGCGCCATAAGACACCCCCTCGACCTGGTCGATGCGGCTGCCGATGGCGGCGCCGAAGACCACAAAGTAAAGCGAGGTCGAAATCACTGGCGACACGAAGCTTTGCAGCAACGTGCGGAAAAAGCGCGACATCTCGAAGACATAGATCGCGCGGATGGCTTGCCAGTTCATGCCGCGTCCTCCTGTTTCGAGACCAGCCCGACGAAAATATCCTCAAGCGAGTTCTGCCGCGTCTGCAAATCGCGCAGCACCAGTCCGGCCTCGCTCACTTCGCGGATCAGCGTGGCAATACCGGTGCGCTCTTGCGCGGTGTCATAGGTATAAACCAGCACCTGACCACCCTCTTCGATCCGCAAACCGCGATCCGCCAGTGCAGCGGGCAACGCATCTACCGGCTCGTGCAGTTCGATGCGCAGCTCCTTCTGCCCCAGCCGCGTCATCAGCGCGGTCTTTTCTTCGACCAGCAGGATTTCACCCTTGTTGATCACCGCAATCCGGTCGGCGATGGCCTCGGCCTCTTCGATGTAATGGGTGGTCAGGATGATCGTGACGCCTGCCTTCTTCAGCCCGGCCACGATCTCCCACATGTCCCGGCGCAATTCGACATCGACCCCGGCGGTCGGCTCGTCCAGAAACAGCACCCGTGGCTCGTGCGCCAACGCCTTGGCGATCAGCACACGCCGCTTCATCCCGCCTGACAGCTCCATGATCCGGTTGTCTTTCTTGTCCCACAACGACAGCTGCCGAAGGATGCGTTCCAGCAAAGCGTCATCCTTGGGTTTGCCGAACAAGCCCCGCGAAAACCGCACCGTATTGATCACCCGCTCGAACGGTTCGAGGTTGATTTCCTGCGGCACCAAGCCAACCAAAGACCGTGCGCCGCGATAATCGGTCACAACATCATGCCCGCCCACGGTGATTGTGCCGGATGTCGGCTGCGTGATCCCGCAGATCGTGGAAATCAGCGTGGTCTTCCCCGCACCATTGGGGCCGAGCAGCGCCAGGATTTCGCCTTCGTGAATATCCAGCGACGCGCCTTTGAGCGCTTCCAATCCGCTGGCATAGGCTTTACGAACATCTGTAATCCGCACCATGGGCATCGCGTGGCCCTCCTTTGCATTCGGACAGGCGGCATACCTAATACGACGCATCGCAGACGCAATGGCGAAAGTCGTGCGCCAGAACGCATGCGATGTGCACGTCGTTTTTGGACCTGACCTTGCGGATCGATGGGCCTATGCCTGACCCATGAACGCCCAGTCTGACGCAAACATAGCCCGTGGTATCACTCTGATCTGCATTGGCGTCTTTGCCATTTCAATCAATGATATGCTGATCAAGGCATTGTCGGGCGGCTATCCGTTGCACCAGATCGTGTTCAGCCGCACCGCCATTGGGATCCTGTTCTCTTTCGTGATGCTCCACCGCGAAGGCGGTTTATCCCTGCTGCGTACCAATCGTCCCGGCCTGCATGTTCTGCGTGGACTGACGCTGGTGGCCGCCAACATGACCTTCTTCGCCTCGCTCGCGGTTCTGCCCTTGGGCCTGACCACAGCGCTTTTTTTTGTAGGACCGCTGTTCAGCTTTCTATTCCTCAAGGAAAAGGTCGGTCCCTTAAGGCTTGGCGCAATTGTCTTTGGCTTCATGGGGGTGATCGTGATGCAAGAGCCTTGGGGAGAGGCATCAATTTATGGCCCACCATGGCTTTTCGCCCTGCCGGTGATCGCAGCGGCTTTGCATGCGTCGATGGCCGTGTTGACCCGTGCGCTTGGTGTCAAGAGCACCGCCGCGGCGCTCACCATCTACAACCAGTTGATGTTTTTGCTGGTCTCCAGCCTATTCTACCTGATCGTCGGCGACGGAAAAGTCGATCCCGGCCCGAACTCGCCCAGCCTCCATTTCCTGTTCAAGGCGTGGGTCTGGCCCAGCGCTCAGGACTGGCCGCTGTTCCTTCTGACCGGGGTCTGTAACGGTATCATCGCTTATTGCATCACGGCCGCCTACCGCATGGCCCCTTCGGCCAGCATTGCGCCATTCGAATATATCGGGCTGCCGCTCGCGATCTTCTGGGGTTGGTTGATCTTTGCCGAATGGCCGACGCCCGCGATCTGGACGGGCTGCGCCATGATCCTTGGCGCAGGTCTGTTCGTGTTCCTGCGCGAACGCCAGAAGGGCAAGGTCATCGGACCCACGCGTCCCGGCAGCCACGTACCCTGACACCTCCGGTCCCGGAGGTGCAAAACACGTTGACGGGTTTTGGCGGGGTCAGGCCCCGCGCACCGTGTCGATCATCAATTGAACGTTCTCGGGGTCTGCGTCGGGAGTGATCCCGTGACCAAGGTTGAAGATATGCGGTCCGTTCTTGAGCGCATCCACGACTTTGCGGGTCTCGTCCACGAGTTGCTGACCACCTGTCACCATGTGATGCGAAGCCAGGTTGCCCTGCACACAGCCGCCGGGCTGCACATGCTCGGCCACCCATTCGGGCGTCACACTGTCATCGACCGCCACACAATCGGCCCCGGTTGCCGCATGGAACCCAATATAGCCATCCCCTGCCTGACGCGGGAAAGCGATCACGGGAATGCCGGGATGACGGCGCTTGATCTCTTCTGTGATGACCTTGGCGGGGTACTTGGCATACCGCTCAAAATCGTCGCCCTTGAGCGATCCCGCCCAACTGTCAAAGATCTTGACCACTTCGGCCCCGGCATCGATCTGTGCCGACAGGTAGTCGATAGTGCTTTCCGTCAACCGTTCCAGAATCGCCTCGAACAGCGCGCGGTTCTCTTCCTTCAGCGCATGTGTCGGCCCCTGATCCGGCGTGCCCTTGCCGGCGATCATGTAGGTCGCCACGGTCCACGGCGCCCCGGCAAACCCGATCAGCGTCGTTTCCTCGGGCAGCTCGCGACGCAGGATGCGCACGGTCTCGTAAACCGGATTCAGCGTGTCATGGATCATCTCGCCGCGGCCCAGCTTGTCGAACTCTGCCTGCGTGGTGATCGTCGAAAGGCGAGGCCCTTCGCCCGTCACAAACCAAAGGTCCGCGCCCAGCGCCTGCGGCAGCAGAAGGATGTCGGCAAACAGGATCGCTGCATCGAACCCGTAGCGGCGGATCGGCTGCAATGTGACCTCGGCCGCAAGTTCCGAATTGTAGCACAGCGACAAGAAATCCCCGGCCTGCGCGCGCGTCGCGCGGTACTCGGGAAGGTATCGTCCAGCCTGACGCATCATCCAGATCGGCGGGGTCGGAAGAGTTTCGCCCGCAAGGGCACGGAGGATGGTTTTTGTCTGGCTCATCAGGTCTTTCCTTGTCTATGCCCCTCGGATCAACCGTAGAAAAGCATATGTCAAGACAAGCATGGTTGTCAGGACAAGTTTACACGCATAAAGATCGATTCATGACGATTGACCTGCCCAAACCCGACCAGCCCCTGAACATCGGCACCCGCGGATCTCCGCTTGCATTGGCTCAGGCTTATGAAACCCGCGAACGCCTGTCCAAGGCGTTCGACCTGCCGTTTGAGGCGTTCAACATCGTGGTCATCAAGACCACGGGCGACGACCGCACGCTGATCGATGCGGACCGCCCGCTGAAAGAGATCGGCAACAAGGGTCTGTTCACCAAGGAAATCGAAGAAGCGATGCTCGGTGGCCGTATCGACATCGCGGTACATTCGATGAAGGACATGCCCGTCGCCCAGCCCGCGGGATTGATGCTTGATTGCTACCTGCCCCGTGAAGATGTGCGCGACGCGTTTATCTCGCACAACGTGACGCAGATCGCGGATCTGCCGTCTGGCGCAATCGTGGGCACTTCATCTCTGCGCCGCCGCGCACAGTTGATGAACCGCCGTCCCGACCTCAACGTGGTGGAATTCCGTGGCAACCTGCAAACACGCCTGAAAAAGCTCGAAGACGGTGTGGCTTCCTGCACCTTCCTTGCGATGGCGGGCCTGAACCGGCTCAAGATGGATGAGGTTCCCAAGACCGCCATTGAAACCGCCGACATGCTTCCCGCCGTGGCGCAGGGTGCTATCGGGATCGAACGGCGGGTCGATGACACACGCGCCGCCGAAATGCTGGCCGCGATCCATGACACCCCGACAGGTCAGCGCCTGGCCGCAGAACGCGCCTTCCTCGCGGCACTTGACGGATCTTGCGAAACGCCGATTGCCGGTCTGGCCGAACTCGACGGGGGCACGCTCCGTTTGCGCGGCGAAGTGCTCCGCCCCGACGGTTCGGACGCCCATACCGACGAGATCAGCGGTACAATCGCCGATGGCGTTGCGATGGGCCAAGCCTTGGCGCGGACCCTGCTGGATCGTGCAGGCCCCGGCTTCTTCGACTGGCACGGCAAATAAAGCGCGTGCCGGTCACTCCGGCACGGCAAAGGTCAGCGACGCCCAAAGACTTTCCCAAACGGGGTCTTTCTCGGCCTGCGGCTCCATCGGTCGCAGGACGACGGCATCAGCGAGGTAAGAATAGCCCGGCTGCACGGGCAAGGTGACCCGGCCGTCGGCATCTGTGCGATGCAAACTCACCTCGACCTCACCCGAAGGAGGCCGTGCAAACAATTCTACCTGCGCATCGGCACGCGGCGCGCCATTGTAGAGCACACGGATCGGGAAACCGCCCGAGATGTCGTCTGTGTAGGGGTTCGCTTCGGCGACGATTTCAGTGACCAGCCCGACCTCGGCATCGGACCCCGCACCATCACCCACAGCAATCAGGCTTTTCGCATAACGGCTGTATAGCTCGATAAACCCGGTTTCGGGCAATCCGCGCGCCGCGTGCTCGTCCAGCACACCTTCGAAATCCTTGTGCTCGACAAAATTCACGAATTTCTGCCAGACGCTGTAGGTCAGCGTGTAGTCCTTCGTCTGATGGATGATCACGCACAACCCGTCCCGAGGGGCTGCTACATTCAACGCAGGACGGTCCCCGGCGCGGCCCGGGACCGGATCGACCATGCCGCCGCATTGTGTGTCGAAACGCACAAAGTTGCGGTCCAAATAGGACTGTTCGGCTCCGGCAAAATTCTCGCCAACCCGCAAAGTGGCAACCAAGGTCCCCCCAGACGGCACCGCGTATTCCACCGGATCAATCCAGAATTCATGCGCTGTCGCAGTGACAGGCAAGAGGGTCAGCGCGATGGCACCAACGGTTTTGAAAAAGCTCATGCGGTTTTGACCACCCTGTTTTCGATCTCGCGCGCATATTGAGTGATGCGCGCCTTGAACCGCTTGTTGATGCTGGACCGCGCCAATTTGAACGATTGCACCAGCAGTCGCGCGGATAGAGTTTTGGGGCTCATCTTGAACACGAGGTTGACCCGAGTCCGTTTCGGTGAAAGCGGCACCAATTCGATCAGGCTCGTCGTCTCCAATCCTCCCGACACACCGCCGAACTGCACCATATTCGGTGAATCATAAGCCTGAAGCGTGATCTTGGCTGTCCGTTGCTTCCCGCGAAACTTGAACTGTGCTTCCCATCCGTCGCCGATAGACGGGGCCGCCCCCCGAAACTGGCGTCGCACCTCGATTCCACGCCGCATGGCCTGACGCTCCATCGCGTCAAATGCAGTCAGCTCTGCAAACACATGCTCGATCGGAGCAGCTAAATCCTCGGTACCCGTCACTTGCATCGGCGTGCCCCTGTTCGCCTCACGTTTCCTTAGAGTTGCGTCATTCCAGCGTATCGGCAAGCCAGTTCCGCAATAAAAAATGCGCGATCGCCCCTTTACGTCCGGGCAAGATTCCCTGCCTGATGCCTGCAAGTGCATCCATGACCTCTTCGCGGCTGACCCACAGCGCATCCTCGATTTCATGCGGATCAATCGTGATCTCTTCGCTCGTCGCTATACCGTGGCACCCGAACATCAGCGAGGCGGGGAACGGCCAAGGCTGACTGGACAAGTATCTCACCTCCCCAACGCGCACGCCAGCTTCCTCCCAAACTTCGCGACGCACCGCCGCCTCGATGGTCTCGCCCGGCTCCACAAAACCCGCCAAACAGGAATACATCCCTTCCGGCCAACCATGCGAGCGGCCCAGAAGCACCTTGTTGCCGTGCGTGATCAGCATGATCACAACCGGGTCAGTGCGGGGAAAATGGCTCGCCCCGCAGGCCTGACACACCCGCTGCCAGCCGGCTTGCGTGACGTCGCTCGACGCGCCGCATTTCGCGCAGAACCCGTGCGACTCATGCCAGCTCATGATCGCCTTGGCGGTTGCCGCCAGTTCTGCATCTCGAGCGCTGAGGGCCGTCATGATGCTGCGCAGTTCCGCAAATCCCTGCTCCTGCGGCAAAGTCGGATGCGACTGGACGCTCCGGTCGATGAACGCGCCCACATCGCTCAGATCCGTGTCCGGGACCCAATCCGAGACATCATGCGCAAACCGTGCCTCTCCGTCTTCACGCCCAAGAAGAATCGGTGCGCTGCGGGCCTCTTTCAAAATCGGATGATTCAGCGGCAGACGCATCAACGCGCAGCCGCCAAGTGATTGATCGACCAACGGCTTGCCTTTCCACAGGACGATTGTCCGCGACCCTGCGTCCTGCAGAAGAGTTGCAAGCGCCGGGATATCCCCCCGCAATTCTGCCGCACGATCCAAGCCCGAGCCGCCAAAAGTCACCTGTTCCGCGCTGCGCATCGCACACCTCAACTCCTGCCATGGACTGCGATTGCCACGCGACGGCGAAAAGAACAATGCACGAGGCCGCATTCGCAAAGGCCATTGGCTTGCAATTCGCGCAGACCTCCCTTATCTCAAGCCTCGAGAGGTTGGCGCGGGCGAGCACCTCGCCAACCCGGTCAGGTCCGGAAGGAAGCAGCCGTAACGAGCCCCGCTTGGGTCGTTGTCCAGCCTCTCACCTTATCCCAATCAGTCTTCGTGGCGCAGGAACAGCGCCGGTTCCCGTTTTGCCGACAGTGCCCACGCCATCTGCGCGTCCGTCTCGACGGCGCAGGACCGGACCGCGCGCAGTCGGGCCAAGGCATCATCTGCCGCCTCGCCCAATTCGATCATCAACCGAAGGGCCACCATACCTGACCGGCCACATCCGCCACGGCAATGCACAAGGATTCGCCCGCCCCCCATCAAGGCGCGCCGGGCATTTGCGCTTACCACGGGCCAGGCCTCTTCGAATGCATCGTCCGGCACGCCGAAATCGGTGATCGGCAGATGTTCCCAGCGGCATCCGGCCTCGACCAAATCATGCCACAGCCCAGCCGCTCCTGCGGCGACCATCTCAACTTCGTTGACCAGAGAGATGACAATGGCGGGTTTCCATTCGATCAGATGCTGCACGTCGCCCGCATAATCGCCCTCGGCCCCGGGTATGGGCGAAATGGCAAGGATTCCCTGCCCGACGGACAGTGCAGAGACGATCATGTCACAGCCTTTGCGCCCGGAACGTGTCGCAACTGCGGATATCGCCGCTCTGGAACCCGATGGCGAACCAGCGCGACCGCTGTTCGGACGTGCCGTGCGTGAAGGTATGCGGCTGCGGCACCCGGCCCGCGCGTTCCTGCAGATGGTCATCGCCGATCATCCGCGCCGCGTTCAGCGCCTCTTCGATATCCCCCGGTTCCAGCAATCCGTCCACCGACCGCGCCCAGACCCCCGACAGGCAATCCGCCTGGAGTTCCAGTCGCACCGTCAGCGCATTGGCATCCGTTTCACCAACGACCTGCCGCCGCTCATTGACCTGACCAAGGATGCCCAGTTCGTTCTGAACGTGATGTGCAACCTCATGCGCAATCACATAGGCCGCCGCGAAATCACCGCGGGCGCCCAACTGCCGCGACAGCGTCGCAAAGAATTCCGTGTCGAGATACGCCTTCTGGTCGGCCGGGCAGTAGAACGGGCCCGTCGCACCGCTTGCATTGCCACAGGGCGAGGCCGTCACACCGGAATAGAGCACAAGAACCGGTGGCTCATAGGGCCGCCCGACCTGCGACGGAAAGATCTCGCCCCACACCGTCTCTGTCGTCGCCAGCACGCGCGAGGTGAATTCCGCTGCCCGTTCTTCTTCGGCGCTCAGCTCTCTGGGGGCAGAGGCAGGTTGCGTTGCCTGTTGCAGCAAGGGCGTGACATCGATCCCGGCGAAATAGCCGATGGCCAGCACCACCAGAAGACCCACACCACCGATACCGGCACGGCCGCCACCGCCGCTCCGGCGGCGGTCTTCGATGTTGCGGCTGCCACGAACTCCCTTAAGGCGCATAGGATCCCCCAGTCAACTTTTTGGGGGTATGATACACAAGCCGTCGGGACGGGATAGCCCTTCGTCAGTCGGTTGTGCGGATCACCTTGGCCAGAGCCGCGAAAATCTGGTTGTTGGCGCACAGAACGGACCCGTCTTCCAACGGCACCTGTCCTGGACGGACACCTTCGACCAAAGCACCGGCTTCAGAAGCAATCAAAAGTCCTGCCGCCAGATCCGTCACCGCGCCTTCGCGTTGCCAGAACCCGTCAAAGCGCCCGGCCGCCACATAGGCCAGATCCAGAGCCGACGATCCCGAGGCGCGCATCCCCGAACATTCCGGCATCACGCGAGCCAGATCCTTGAGCGTTGCGGGCAATGTCCGCTTCACGCTGAACGGCACCGCATGACCCAGAACCGCCTCGACCAGCTTGGTCCGGCTCGACACGCGGACGCGTTTGTTGTCGTTGAGCCAGGCACCCTGCCCTTTTTCGGCGTAGAACATTTCGTCCTTGGCCGGGTCGAACACCACTGCAGACACGATCTGGCCCTTATGCTCGAGCGCTATGGACACCGCGAAATGCGGCTGCCCGTGCAGGAAATTCGCAGCCCCTTCCAGCGGGTTCACGATCCAGCGGCGCGTCGGGTCTTCACCATCGGCTTCACCGGTCGGATCAATATACCCATAGGTGCCACGCGCACCGGTCAGATCATCGCGCAGAATGGCCCCTGCGGCCGAGGCCGACCGTGACACGAATTCCACGGCATTCGACGCCGAGGTCTGCAGATTCTCGACCTCGCGGAAATCCTTGTTGAGCGACCGGCCCGCCTTGCGGGCGGCTTTAATCATGATGTTGAGATTGGCGCTGCCCTGCATCATGGGCCTCCGGCTGTTCGGGATCAGACCGGGCGTATAAGCGGGACACGCCCCAATGCCAAGGGCCTGCTGGGCGATGACGATATTTCACGACACTGCGAGATGTGTATCAACCTCCTTCTTTCCGTGGCTTTCGCTGCCATCTTTGGCGCAGAGTTGTTGAAAAAGGATGAACGCCCATGCACCGCCGCACATTTTCCGCCCTCGCCCTTGCCACACCTGCACTCTGGCTCGCCCGTCCGGCGCTGGCCCGCGAACCCGAGATCTACCAGGAAGGCGGCATCGCCATCGACGGCTCTGACCCGGTGGGCTATTTCACCACGAACGGCCCGGTGCCCGGCGGCAACGTGACTGTGGACTATAAAGGCGCAACCTGGCGCTTTGCCGACCCCGCCTCCGCCGACGCCTTCTCCGCCAACCCCACCGCCTACGAACCCGCCTTCGGAGGCTACTGCGCCTTCGCCGCGTCCCGCGGCTACCTCGCGCCGACAACCCCCGAGGCCTGGACGATCTACGAGGACCGCCTCTACCTCAACGCCAACCTCCGCGCCCGCGAACTGTGGCTTGAGGACGTGCCGGGAAACATCGCCAAGGGCGAGGCCAACTGGCCGGGGATTTTGGGGTGACATTTTGTTGAGGCGGAGGCCGGGC
This sequence comes from Marivita sp., assembly GCF_017643905.1. GTDB lineage: Bacteria > Pseudomonadota > Alphaproteobacteria > Rhodobacterales > Rhodobacteraceae > Marivita. The sequence goes on along the minus strand of NZ_JAEPMO010000044.1, from coordinate 1,967 downwards.
TCAGGTTCGGTTCCTCCCCTTTCAATCCCGTAGTCGCATTTAAAATTTCATTGTTTGAATTCAAAACAAGAACTCAAAGAGATTTATTTTTATCCAATTGCTGGGAAGCAAGAAAAACCAAAAACATATTTCCCGTCGAGGTGATCTTGAACAGTTCGGTTTCCTCAGAAATAAGCCTCCAATCGAATAGATATTTAAGATACTGGTCCAAAGACCATGCACTTAGTGGCGGTTGCGCATCTCTAAACTGTAAGAAATCCGCCTCGAGCTTATCCCTTGTCACCGGACTCGCGTTGAGCAACTCAAGAACTCTAATTTGACTGCCAAATATTCCGAGATAGACGCGATAAAAGTCTTTCTCAAGGACACGATACGTGAGACTAAAATAAAGACGGCTAAGCTTCTCCTGATCTGAAAAACCTTCGAAAGCGCTTATAACACTTGCATATATTTCTCTTGCCACCGGGTCACTCTCGATATCCGGTGGCAAAACTAATTCCGGCTCAATTATTTCGTCAAATCCACTCGCATTTTGTGTTGGAGCGTGAATTTCGACACCGCTTGGTCCGAATTTTCTAATGTTCAGAAGCAACGGCCGGATTTGGTCTTTGAAAACCAATACAGAAATGGTAGCGACGACAGGCCAAACGATAATTCGCAGCACCTCTGTTCCCAGCTGTAAATACGGAATCCATGTTTCGGGCGAGTATGGTGGGTCAAATATCAACTTAGAATAACCCCCTCAAACTCCCGCCATTCCCCCTTGGACATGCCGGAGTTCTCCTGCGTCACGGTCTCGCCCTTGAGCATCCTCCGCACGCAGTCCATCGCGGTTGACGACAGCGTCGCGCCGCCCATGCGGTAGTCCTCGAAGGCGCGGTAGGCGAAGGGGACCCAGTCGGCGACGACTTTGCAAATCTCTTCTGCGTAAACCCTTATTTCATACTGCGCGTGCGAATCTGCTCTGAGTCGGAGGAAATGGAGCAGGTTGTGCAGATCGACCTTCCAGTACCATTGCGTGTAGATGTTCGCGGGCAGGTTCATCCGGGCCAGCTCGCGGGCCAGTCCCTGCTGGCCCTCTTGGCTGATCATCTCTTCGTAATGATCATAGCAGCGCATCGCGTCATCGCGCAGGTAGCGCAGCACGCGGTCCGCTTCCTCGCCTTCCAAAGCCGCGCCGCGCCCCTGGTTGTTGATCACCGACTGCGCGTTCAGATGCTCGGGCGCGGGGATGTAGAACTCCCGGTCCAGAATCGAATAACGGGCCGAGTATTCGTTCACGTTCGCGGTGCGGTGCCGGATCCACTGACGCGCCACGAAGACCGGCAGTTTGACATGCAGCTTGATCTCGCACATCTCGAACGGTGTCGAATGCCAGTGCCGCATCAGATACCGGATCAGCCCTTCATCATTCTGCACGGATTTCGTGCCCTTGCCGTACGATACGCGCGCCGCCTGACAGATCGCGGCGTCGTCGCCCATGTAATCCACCACACGGATGAATCCGTGATCCAGAACAGGATAGGCGGTGTAAAGGTGCCCCTCCATACCCTCGCTGACCGCGCGCAGCGTCTGCTGCGGCGCGCTGCGCTGTTCGGAGATTTCGGCCTCTTGTTCCGGCGACAGGGGCATTGCGAATCCTTTCCCACTAGGATGAGTCGTCCCCGACTATATCTCGCGGGTATGCCCGTAGGAACCACCAAGGATGGTATCTTGCACCGAGGCCGCAGTATGGGTCTTTTTCACAGGATGGGCTGTGCTTTGCGTTGACTTTCACACACGCCTGCCGGATTTTCCCGTTGAGTGGTCGCGAAAAAGGCCAAAGCAACCCAAGTTCGACAAAATCCGCCGAAATTCGCCTGAATTGAGGGTGGCTGGCTGAGTTATTTCAATGATTTAGCGGTTGTGTTCGGGCAAATTTCTGTAGTCACACACATTGCCTATATTGGTGTTGTTTAGTTGAATCT
>NZ_JAEPMO010000041.1 GCF_017643905.1 Marivita sp. | reverse complement strand
TGTGCAAGTCGTCCCGCGAAATCATTGTCAAAGAAGGTGACGGATTGCCCAAGCGTCCAGCGGAACATGCGGGCCATGACCTGCATCCCAATATTGGGACCAATCATCACCGACTGCGTCAACGCGAGTCCCCCAAAAAGCAGCGGGCGTGCGATCAGAAGGACAAAAACACAGGCAAAGATAAGGCCACCGTGTTCCGTAAAGAACGCATCCGGCGACGTGGCAGAAACAGCATCTACAACATCACCAAGCAACTGCATCGACACAACTTCGGTCAGACCTGCCAAAACCGATATGACAACGCCCAGCCAGACCACGCGCCAACCGCCCCTCAGACACCACGCCATGAACGCGCGAAGCTGAATCGGTGGCACACCCGGGGCCGGTGCGTCGGGGTCGATCTGGTTTCCGGCAAGCTGGATCAGTTTTTGGTAACTGTGCCGTATCATTCCGCGGCCTTTGTATCAGGATCAAGGAACCCGCCCGACTGACGGGCCCAGAACCCTGCATATAGCCCGCCTTTGGCCAATAGCGCGTCATGGCTGCCCTGTTCGACAATCCGGCCCTCATCCATGACCAGAATGCGGTCCATATGCGCGATGGTCGACAAACGGTGCGCAATGGCGATCACGGTTTTGCCTTCCATCATGCCATAAAGCGTATCCTGAATCGCCGCCTCGACCTCGGAATCGAGCGCGCTTGTTGCTTCGTCCAAAAGCAGGATCGGTGCGTTCTTGAGGATCACGCGGGCCAAGGTCACGCGCTGACGTTGACCACCCGAAAGTTTGACGCCCCGTTCGCCCACCTGCGCATCGTATCCGGTGCGACCCTGCGGGTCTTGCAGGTTGAGGATGAAGTCATGCGCCTGTGCCTGCTTGGCCGCTGCGATCATCTCGGCCTCTGTCGCATTGGGACGGCCATAAAGTATGTTGTCCCGGACGGAGCGGTGCAGCAACGAACTGTCCTGCTGAACCATGCCAATGGCCAGACGCAGACTGTCTTGCGTGACGTGCGAAATGTCCTGACCGTCGATCAGTATGCGCCCGGCCTCGGCATCGTAGAATCGCAAAAGCAGCTTGACCAATGTGGATTTGCCCGCCCCGGATCGCCCGATCAGACCAACCTTCTCACCGGGGTTAATTGTCAGGTTGATCGCGTTCAAGCCCCCGGTATCACGGCCATAATGGTGTGTTAGAGACTGAATCTCGATATTTCCCTTCGTCAGGTTCAACGGTTTGGCATCCGGTTGATCGACCAACGTGATGGGCTGGGCAATGGTTTCCATCCCTTCGGCCACAACACCCAATTGGCGGAAGAACGAGGTCAGCGCCCACATGATCCAACCGGTCATCGCATTAAGGCGCAGTGTTAGCGCAGTCGCCGCAGCGACGATCCCGACGCTGGCCTGACCTTGCATCCAAAGCCAGAACGCCCAGCCGACGACGGCAACGATCAAAAGTCCGTTCAGCGTGACAAGCACCACATCCATGATGGTGAAAAGCCGCATCTCGTATTGGAACGTCTTGCGGGTGTTCTCGATGGCGTCCTTGGCGTAAGTCAGTTCGGTATCGCTGTGTGCGAACATCTTGACGGAATGGATGTTGGTGTAACTGTCGACCACACGCCCGGTCACCTCTGACCGCGCATCGGACGCTGCTTGCGACGCGGGGCCAACCCGTTTGACTGTCCACACCACCAACGCGCCATACAGAAACAGCCAGCCAATCATGGGAATCGCAAGACGCGGATCCGCCTGCCCAAGCAGAACCAAGGCCCCGATCACGTAGGCCAGCGAGAACGTAATTGCGTCGAACACCTGGAACACCGCTTCGCCCGCAGCGGGTGGGGTCTGCATGATCCGGTTCGCGATGCGCCCGGCAAAATCGTTCTCGAACCAGCCGACCGACTGGCGGAGCACATGCTTGTGCGCCCGCCACCGGATCAAGGTGCCGAAATTCGGCAGAATCGTGTTGTTCAGAAGCAGAACATCCAAGGCCTGCAAGGCAGGCCGAACCAGCAGGATGAACACGGCAAGCGCAATCAGCCAGCCGCCATAGGCCTCCCACACCTCAGTCGGATCACCGGCAAGGATATCGACAACCCAACCCATCGCCCAGATGAGCCCGATTTCGATGGACGCAACGACAACCGACATGATCGCGGCATAGACAAAAATCCGTTTGAACGGTTGCGCGTAGTCGAGCATGAACGGCAAAAGCCGCGTCGGCGGTGCGTCCTTTTCGTCGTAGGGGCCGTAGGGATCGACCAGATTTTCGAAAAAGCGGAACACCAAACGGTCTCCTTGGGAAACAGGCAAGAGGCCCAGATCACGAAGAAGCGCGTGTGGCCCGTGACGACAGATAAATCAATGTTCGGTGTTGTCCGTATGACACCGCAACTTTAGCGCGGGTTTTTTCCAGAGAAAACCCGTCTACCCCAGAAGATCAGTTTTGCTGAGTGTAAATCCGGACGCGATCCACTTGTCCTCAACCTCGCGCAGCTTTTCGCCCAGCGCGGCACCCGAGTACTCGGGCATCAGGTCTCCCGGCTTGACCGGACATTTCTGGTTAGATCCGATTTCGGCGGCACGCATCGCCTCGGGGTCAAGCGGCATTTCCAGAAGCACCGCCCGCAGCAGCAGCACATCCTGCGCGATGTCTCGCCCATGCCGATAGCCAAGTTCAGAAGCCGTTTCCGATGTGGAAATCAGGCTCTGATACTGCACAAGTCGCCGTTGATCCTTTTTTGATAAACGCAATTCGGTCCCGTCGAATACAGCAAGTGCGGCCAAACGCCGAAGCGGATCTGGCGTCAATCCGACAGACTGCTCAAGATGCACCAACGGGGCCAAACCAGACATTTGGCTTCTTGGCAAAACAGCATTCAAGACGCCGCTCTGCGCCATTGATCCGACCGCCGGTCCCGGTTCGGGCGCAGACAAGAGCTTGATCAGTTCCGCGCCGATCCTCTCGCGCGACAGTGCGCGCAATCCGTCCAGGCTGACCGCGATGGCGGCCAGCGCATCAGGATCAAAACCAAGATCCGGGTCCCCGTACCACGCGGAAAAGCGAAAAAAGCGGAGGATGCGTAGGTAATCCTCAGCAATACGATCCTGCGCAGTCCCGATGAATCGCACGTGTCGCGCTTCAAGGTCCGGCAATCCTCCCAATGGGTCGATAACTTGACCGGACGCGTCCGCATAAAGCGCATTCATCGTGAAATCGCGCCGTGCCGCATCTTCGGCCATGTCTGTCGAAAACCGCACCACGGCATGACGCCCATCGGTTTCGGTATCCGCGCGAAAGGTCGTGATCTCGTAGCCGACACCCGCCGAAACGACTGTGATGGTTCCATGTTCGATCCCGGTGGGCACCGACTTGAGGCCCGCATCTTGGGCAAGCGCCTGTACGATTTCCGGCATGGCGTCAGTGGCGATGTCGACATCGGTCACCGGAACACCCATGAGCGCGTTTCGAACGCATCCACCGACAGCAAAGGCGCTGTTCCCGCGTGCTTGCAAAGCGGTAAACACCGCTTGCGTGCCCTCCGAACTCAGCCAATCGCCGGTAACCTTCATTCCACACCCATCCGATGCGCCAACCCACGCAGGATACGCGCGGTGGCCCCCCAAATGTAATACGGCCCAAACGGAACGGTGTAGTAGTGTCGGCGTGTACCTCGCCAGCGGCGGGATTGAATGGTGAACAGCGCCACATCCGTCACATGAGCCAAAGGCACGCGGAACACCTCGGCCACTTCGCCCGGTTCTGGCTGCACATCGAAGTCCCGGTCAATCCAACCGATCACCGGCGTGACAAGAAAACCCGTCACGGTTTCATGGGTGGGAAGCGTGCCAAGAACCTCGACATGACCACGCGGCAAGCCCACTTCTTCCTCAGCTTCGCGCAAGGCTGCAGCGATCACATCCGCATCACCTTCGTCCTGCTTGCCACCGGGAAAGGCGATCTGGCCGGGATGGTGTTTCAGCCGTGACGACCGCTTCGTCAAAAGCACCTCGGCACCTTGCGGATCTGCAATAACTGGCACCAAAACACCAGCGGGGCGCAGTTTGCGCCCCTCTGGAAGAACCACATCTGGGTTCAGGTCAAAGTCGGACGATGCCGTACTGTTTTGCAACAACGCCGCTTCAAGCCGCACCCGGTCATTCACCAGACACCTCTTCGGCCTCGAACCCGACGGTCGCAGGATCAAGATCGTAATGTGCGCCGCAGAACTGGCAATCAGCGGTGACACGACCCTCTGCCGTGGTCATCGTCGAAATATCCTTGGCCGAATAGATCGATAGGCTTTGCCGTACACGCTCTTCGGAGCAGGTACAGCCAAAGCGCACCGGCAACGCATCGAACACGCGCGGTCCCTCCTCATGGAACAGCCGGAACAGAAGATCGGTCGATGGCAGGGTCGGGCCGATCAGCTCCATGTCCTCAACCGTCGCCAAGTGAAAGTTCACCCGGTTCCAATGTTCGCCCTAGTCCTCGTTCAAAAGATCTTCGGCGTGCAACAGACCGCCTTCACCCGATCCACCGTCGGTGGCAAAGGGCGACGCCTTCGGCATGTGTTGGACCATAATCCCGCCCGCGCGCCAATGCTGCGGCACACCTGGCTCGGTGGACTGACCAAAGCTGAGCGCGAATTTGGTCGGCAACTGTTCGGACTGTGCAAAATACGCTTCCGCGCAGCTTGCCAAGGTCTGGCCCGTGAGCGGTGTGATCCCCTGATAAGGCTGCATCCCCTTACCCTGATCCATCAGGATCGCAAAATACCCCTCGCCGATCTGCGCCATCGCGGGCCCATCGTTGATCCGGTCAGGATCAAAGCTGGCATAAGCGCGAATGCGTGCAGGCTCACCTTCGGCTTCGGGCGCATAAAAATCCGTGGCAATCATGCGCACAGCACCCTTGGTCTGGATCTGCAATGACAGCTTCCAGCGCAGTTTGATCGTCTGCCCGATCAACGCGGTCAGCAACGCCATTTCGGCCACAAGCGCTTCCACCGGGGCCGGGTAGTTGTGCTGCTTGAGAATTCCGCTCAACACCCCGTCCAGACGAGCCACTCGGCCACGAATGTCCGAATGGTCAAGTTGAAATGGCAGGACGGTGTCGTCCCAGGCGATTTTCGATCCGAGTGTCATGGATTTTCCTTGCTTGCCGCCCTCCGGCATGTTCGGGACTATATAAGGGACGATCTGGCAGGTCCAAGGGGCAGAAGGGGAATGACACGATGCGCAGGCACGGCGAGGCACCCGAAACAGGGCGATCCTACAAGGTTCGAACAGGCGCTTATGCCATTTTGCCAACTGAGGGCGGCTTGCTTCTGACACATCAGGATGCTCCGGAACCCGAGGTGCAATTGCCGGGTGGTGGCATCGACCCGGGTGAATCCCCAGTCCAGGCTTTGATTCGGGAAGTCTACGAAGAAACCGGCTGGCGCATCTCCCGACCCCGACGTCTGGGCGCGTATCGGCGGTTCACCTACATGCCGGAATACGATCTCTGGGCAGAGAAAATCTGCCTGATTTACATGGCCTCTCCGGTTATTCCATATGGCGACCCTTTGGAGCCGGGGCACACCGCTTTGTGGATGGGTGTCGATGAGGCGTTAAACACATTGGCCAATTCCGGCGACCGCGATTTCTTGGCGCGCTATGCGTCACACCTGACCATATTCCAGAAGCGCAGCTGAGATATCGTCGTCAAACTCGGTCGCGCCAGCCAATCTGTCGCGCAACGCATCGTAAAGTGCATCCAGGAAATCGGGCCCCGAAAGACCCGAAGCAATCGTGTGGACCACGTCGAGAAGACCTACAGTGTCGAGCATTGACCCATCAGGCAGGACTGCTTCGGTAAACCCGTCTGTATAGAGCAAAAGCCGATCGCCCGGTGCGAGCTGGAGTGTGTGATCATGGAACATGGCATCGTCAATCAAGCCGACAGGCAATCCTCCTGAACCGATGAACTCTGCCGTTCCATCACCACGCAGCAGAAGCGGTGGCGGATGCCCCGCTTGGACAAACCGCGCAATTCCGGTTTCTTGGGCAACATGGACATAGGCCAAGGTCAGGTATTCGGTCACGCCCTGCTGTCCGACCACCCTCGCATTCAGACGTGACGCCATGTGTGCCGGTGGCAGGAAGGAAAACCCGTCATCACCCCGCTGCAACGCAAGGTTTTCGTCGGGAAATTCCGAACTCAGATACCCCGCAACACGGGCCGTCATCATGGCTGACGTGATGCCATGGCCGGATACATCGAGACTAAACAGGCCGAAATCGCCATTTTCGACCGAGAACATTCCGGCAAGGTCGCCACCGACATGTCCACAGGACCGCAAAAGCACACTGACCCGGCTGTTGCCGAAAATCGCAGATCGGACAGGCATCAAGGATTGCTGCAGCACTCGCGCTTGCTGAAGATCCTTGTCGATGGAGGCATGAATGCTCTGCAATTCGGCCAGTGTTTCAGCGATCACCGCATTCTTCGACCGAAGTTCCTGCTCCATCGACAGGATACGGGCACCGGCATTGATCCGGGCGCGCAATTCGTCGCCATTCACTGGCTTTGTCAAGAAATCATCAGCCCCGGATTCCAGCCCGGTGGCCACGGCCGCCTTTTCGGATTTCGATGTCAGAAGGATAAAGTAGCCATAGGCCGCCCGCCGGGTCGCGCGGAAGGCGGCACAAAACTCCGGACCACTCAGCCCCGGCATCATCCAGTCCGAAATGATGAAATCCGGTTGAAACGTTTGGCACAGTTCCAAGCCGGTTTCGGCATCTTCCGCCTCCGCCACCTCGAACCCCCAACGTTTCAGCATGAGGGTGAGGATCTGACGCTGTGCGCGACTGTCGTCAACGACAAGCACGCGACGCAGAAGCGCGTCTTGCACATCGGGGAACGCAAACTTCGCGCTCTGAAACATAACCTTCACCAACCCATGCGTCGGCCCCCGGTGTCTCTTTAGCTGCTGGGTGTTAACGGAAAGTGAAAACCAAAATCCACGACATCAGGCAGCGTTGTTTTGCAGAATCTTCATCTTTGATTGTTACCCCGTCCACGTGATGGAGGGTCTCATGATCGACTGGACACGTGTTGAAGAACTGCGCGATGAAATCGGCCCCGAAGATTTCGCCGAGGTTGCGGAACTTTTCCTAATGGAGGTTGAGGATACGCTGTCTCGGCTCAAACATGCTGAAAACGATAGCCAGACTCTGCAGGAGCTGATGCATTTCCTGAAAGGCTCGGCACTTAATCTGGGATTTTCGCAGCTTGCAGAGACCTGCAGCACAGCAGAATCAGCCGCCGCCAAGGGCTGCATCCAAACTGATATCCCTTACCTGAAATCCCTGTACAACCAGTCCCGCATTCTGTTCGAAGCCGAATATGCGCAGCGGTTCGCTGCCTAGATAAATTTATGGAGTGATGCCGGGTCCGATCCGTCTGCCTGTTCGAAGACGTGATCACGCAAACGTTGCATTCCTGCGATCCATCGGTCCGTATCGGCAGCGCGCTGTGCGAAATAAGTCTGCGCCTCCGGGTGCGGGAAGATCATGAACCGTCCTTCTTCGATCCCCCGCAAAGTCGCCTCGGCCACCGCATCGGGTGTAATTACCCCATCAGGACGCAAGTCATCGGGCGAATCGTAGCCCAACAACGGCGTTGCAACGTAAAGCGGGCAAACAACAGACACCTGAATTCCGTCCTTGCCGTGTTCGATTGCCAGCGATTGCGCCAGACTGACTGCGGCATGTTTCGTCGCGGAATAAGCGGCATCCCCGATCTGCGACAGCACTCCAGCCGCCGATGCGACATTGACCAGAACGCCGGACCGGCGCTCGACCATCTTCGGCAACAGCAACCGCGCCGCGCGCAAATGCGCCATGACATGCAAATCCCAGCTTTTTTGCCAATGCGCATCTGGCCGCGATGTTGGACCATCTGGCTCGCCCAGCGCGAAACCCGCGTTGGAAAACAACATGTCAACTTGGCCAAAAGCAGCCTCCGCAGCAGCAACCATCTCAACGATGTCACCCGGATCGCTCAGGTCGCCTTGATACGGCACGCCGCCGATCTCATCCGCAATCCGCCCTGCGTCGTCACCGTTCAAATCGCACACAAGAACGTAAACGCCCCGTGCCGCCAAAGCCCGGGCCAAGGCCGCGCCGATGCCCTGCCCAGCCCCGGTGACAATCGCAGTTGCCCCGTCGAACCGCATCAGATCACGAATTGCGACAGCAGATCGTCGTCGGTGATGTCCTGATAGGTAAAACCCGCCGCATTCAGCTGCCCGAAAAGCCGGTCGAAATTGGTCGCATTGCGCGTTTCGATCCCGATCAGCACAGAACCGTAGTTCCGTGCCGATTTCTTCAGGTATTCGAACCGTGCGATGTCGTCCTCAGGACCAAGGAAGTTCAGAAAATCCTTAAGCGCACCGGGGCGCTGCGGCAGCCGCAGGATAAAGTATTTCTTCAATCCAAGGTATTTCTGGGCCCGTTCCTTGACCTCAGGCAAACGCTCGAAATCGAAGTTGCCGCCGGTGGTCACGCACACAACTGTACGTCCCTTGATCGACTGACCCAAATCCTGCAACGCATCGACCGACAAAGCACCGGCAGGCTCCAACACGATCCCTTCAACATTGAGCATTTCAAGAATCGTGGTGCACAGACGGTCTTCCTTGATCGTCAGCGTATTCGCCAACCCGATCCCATTAAGCCGCGCAAAGGTCTTTTGCCCGATCTGACCCACCGCAGCGCCATCGGCAAAGGTGTTCACATAATCAAGACGCACCGGCTTGCCAGCCTCAAGTGCCGCGCGCAAACACGCACCACCAGCCGGTTCGACAAATGTATATTGGCAATCAGTGCCAAGATAGCTGAGCATGCCAGCCGACAAACCCCCACCACCGACAGGCAAGACGATATGGTCCGGCATCCGGCCCAATTGTTCGATCACCTCGACCGCGACGCTGGCTTGCCCTTCGATCACGTCCTCATCATCGAACGGAGACAGGAAATGTCCCCCGGCTTCGGCGCAAAACGCTTGGGCAGCGGCCAGTGTATCGTCGAAATAGTCACCAATCAGACGGATTTCGATGTTATCGCCCCCGAACATCGCGGTCTTCTGGATCTTCTGTTGTGGGGTTGTCACCGGCATGAAAATCACGCCGGTCTTGCCGAAATGCTTGCACATATAGGCCACGCCCTGTGCATGGTTTCCCGCGCTTGCGCAGACAAACAGCTCCACATCGGAACGCTTGCGCATCGCGTTAAACGCTCCGCGCAGCTTGTAACTGCGTACAGGGGAAAGATCTTCGCGCTTGAGGTAAATCTCCGCGTCGTATCGTTCCGACAGATGCGCATTACGCAGCAGCGGCGTCGGCGGGAAAACCTCGCGCATCGCGAGGGTCGCGTCACGCGCGGATTGGGCAAAATCAGTCATATATCCCCCTCGGGGCAGTAGCGCACGGGCGCAAGCGTTCAGTCAATGGGGCGATCTTCTACGAAATGCCCGTAAAGCGTGGTCAAAACCGAAATCCCGATGATCGTGGCGAACCAGTTGACCACCAGCGAATAGACCACGTTGATCGCGGAACTGGGATTATCGTTGAACCAAGAAGGAAGCTGGATGATCACGCTTGCGCCGACCACGATCAACGCAAGAACAAGGATCGTTCCGCTTTGCCCCTTGGTCACGTCCCAGGTCTCTCCCAGCGTCAGCTTATCGCCCAGCGCAGCAGCCGGCAGCATCACACCCAATCGGAAGAACAGATACGCAGCTACGCCAATCAGAACCAACGACATGACACCCGCCACCGCAGGCAACCCAATGGAAATGATGCCAACGGGAATCGACAGAACCATCACGCCGAGAACAACCAACACGCCGATCAGGATGGACCGCCCGAGATACCCCATGACCGCGGAGCCATGAAACGTAGGCAGCCAGCCAGACGTGCTTTCCCCGGTCAACGCAAAACGATGCCACGCGACCGCGATCCATAGGCTGGCGATCACCGCCAAAATACCCAAGATGATGGTCGGAAAGATCGTTTCCGGCGACATGACCGGCACCTGCGTTCCTTCGAAGTCCATCATTTGCGGCGGATTCAGGAAACTGTAGACCGTGTAAATGCTCTGAATGAGATACAGAACCAGCGAAAGGCGCAAGGCCTGTTCCAGATTGGCCATCACCAGATTGAACGAATGTCGGAAAATCTGCCAACCTTTCATCCCACTCATCACCTCGTCTCCTCTGCCCTGTTCCAAGGCCACTTCTTGCCCCTGCTCTGAAAAACAAGTAATCGCCCCGGCAAACCCGTTAAAGGAAAACCCATGTCTGCGCCCAAAAAAGTTGTTCTGGCCTACTCCGGTGGCCTTGATACCTCGATCATTCTGAAATGGCTGCAAACGGAGTATGGTTGCGAAGTCGTGACCTTCACCGCCGATCTGGGCCAAGGCGAAGAACTGGAGCCTGCGCGCGAAAAGGCGGTCATGCTGGGGATTGATCCTTCGAACATCTACATCGAGGACGTGCGCGAAGAATTCGTCCGCGATTTTGTCTTCCCGATGTTCCGCGCCAACGCACTGTACGAAGGGCTGTACCTGCTTGGCACCTCCATCGCCCGGCCGCTGATCTCCAAGCGTCTTGTTGAAATCGCCGCGATGACCGGTGCCGACGCCGTGGCGCATGGCGCAACCGGCAAGGGCAACGACCAGGTGCGGTTTGAGCTGGCGGCCTACGCGCTCAACCCCGACATCAAGGTGATTGCACCGTGGCGCGAATGGGATCTGACCTCGCGGACCAAACTGCTGGACTTCGCCGAAAAGAACCAGATCCCGATCGCCAAGGACAAGCGCGGCGAGGCGCCTTTCTCGGTCGATGCAAACCTGCTGCACACGTCCTCTGAAGGCAAGGTTCTGGAAGACCCCGCGCAGGAAGCGCCCGATTACGTCTACCAGCGCACCGTGCATCCCGAAGATGCGCCCGATACGCCCGAAATGGTCGAGATCACCTTTGAAAAGGGCGATGCCGTGGCCATCAACGGCGAGGCGATGTCGCCCGCCACGATCCTGACCAAGCTGAACGAGCTTGGAGGCAAGCACGGTGTCGGTCGTCTGGACCTCGTAGAAAACCGCTTTGTCGGTATGAAGTCACGCGGCATCTACGAGACACCGGGCGGCACAATCCTGCTCGAAGCACATCGCGGCATCGAACAGATCACACTCGATTCAGGTGCAGGCCACCTCAAGGATTCGATCATGCCGCGCTATGCGGAACTGATCTACAACGGCTTCTGGTTCAGCCCCGAGCGCGAAATGCTTCAGGCCCTGATCGACAAGAGCCAAGAGCACGTCACCGGCACCGTCCGCGCAAAGCTTTACAAGGGCTCCGCGAACACGGTCGCCCGCTGGTCGGATCATTCGCTCTATTCCGAAGCCCACGTGACCTTCGAAGAAGACGCGGGTGCCTATGATCAAAAAGACGCGCAAGGCTTCATCCAGCTCAACGCGCTACGTCTGAAGCTGCTGGCGGCGCGGAACCGTCGGCTGAAGTAAAACAGTCTCTAATCAAGCAAAAAGGCCCGCCAGATCGGCGGGCCTTTTTCGTATTCAGTTCGCGGTGACGACAGTCATCACCAGCTTGTCGTCCACCCGGATCGGGCCGTCTTCCTTGGCGCCCAGCGTGTATTCGAACACACCGGTCGACATGCCGCCGTCTTCGCCATGAACCATCAGCATCAGCATGTCGCCCGACGCGACCTCTTCCTGAAGGATCGCGGCGACATCCATGTTCTCGCCTTCCTTCAACGCGGCATAACCGACAACCGGACCCGGCTTCATCTCGGCGTCAGTGCGGTGCACGACCAGCCAACCGTTGGCCGGAGCCACCACCTTGGCTGCGGTCACGGTGCCGCCGGACACATCCTGATCCATCGCTTCAACGGACGGAGCCATTGAATGTCCCGCCGCCATAAGGGCCGTCGCAGACAGTGCAAAAATCGTGGTTGAGAGTGCAAATTTCATGGTCAGTCTCCTGTTTGGTGCGGGCATTCACCCCGCGGACACCAACAACCACGAACGTCGATGGTTCAGAGTTTCACGATTTGCGAAATTTTTTTGGCCTCAAGCTTTTGAAAGGCGGGCATCGTCTGGTCTACCAATTCCTCCAGATGACCCGTTAGCTCCGGCAGTGGTCCCTCCGGACCGGCAAATCCGGTTGTCGCATGAAGGGACGTGTACCAATGCGGTGCCCACACCCCATCATAGGGCTTTGGTCCCGCAGGCCAAGACAACATTGATGGGTCAAAGTCCAACCCAATTGTTTCACACAAAGCGCGCAACATGCCCTCTGGATCGACACGGATATCGGCGCTGTCGATCACGACCGGGCTTTGACCAAGCGCCAGAACATGATCGAACAGCTCTGCCTGCGCATCAAATCCGATGTCATCAGCCGTCAATTCCGGATAGCCTTTGGCAAAGCTGGCAACCACACGCGCAGGGTGGCGGATCAGAAAGACATTCACACAGTCCGACATGAACCCACGCGGGATTCCGTCGATCATGTGCTGGCACATATGCTTGTGGTAGGCATGGGTTTTTCCGTCAGGAATGGAGTTGATCAGAGACTGTTCCACCGCAACTGTGTCTTCGGTCCGATCCTCAAGGACCACATCGCGCATCGGATGATCAAGTCCGGTCAGCCGCAAATAGGGCCCGTAGAACGGCTCATCCAAGACTGAAAAATCGGCGCGTTGGGCAAAGGAATACATCATCGCCGTCGACAGATTGCGCGGTCCCGACCACATCGCCACTTTCATCTCGGCCGCCTCCCGACAGGACTGTTTGTCCCGGACGGTATCGCCTGAAGGAGATCGCGCAAGCGGTAACTCGATTTCACCTTCAAGTGAGGCGCCAAGTCAGAAATTGCGTCGTGCCCGTCTTTCATCGCAGGTTGAACCCTATCTACAGGAGGTTTCCCATGCGCCCACTTCGCCGCAGTCACCCGATTATTCTGTCTCTGGCCATTCTTGCCGGGGTCTTTCTGCAATCCACCGACGCACATGCGGGGGAAACACGCGAGATCGTTGTTGCCGGAGGATGCTTCTGGTGCGTTGAGGCAGATTTCGAACGCGTGCGCGGCGTAAAAGAGGCGGTGTCCGGCTATACCGGCGGGACCGTGGCGAACCCGACCTACAAACAAGTGACGGCGGGGCGCACGGGCCACTACGAGGCGGTGAAAATCACCTATGACAGTGCGGTTGTCGACCGCGACCGCCTTTTCAATCTGTTCTTCCGGTCGATTGATCCCACTGATGCGGGCGGTCAGTTCTGCGATCGTGGACAAAGCTACGCAACCGCGATTTTCGTCTCTAACGCTGCCGAACGCGCCGCCGCCGAAAAAGCCAAGGCTGAAGCGCAGGCCGCCTTGGGTCGCAAGATCGTAACACCTATTCTGGACGCGTCTGCGTTTTATGAGGCGGAGGATTACCATCAGAACTACTACAAAGGCACCAATCGGGTCCTGACACGCTTTGGCGCAATCCCGCAGAAAGATGCGTACAAACGTTACCGTGAAGGCTGCGGGCGCGACGCGCGCATCAAGCAGCTTTGGGGCAATGACGCGCCGTTTATCGGCAACTAAGCCAAACGCGCGTCTTCGATATCCTTGAGATCAGGGATCACGTCAGCGGTGCCGTGGCGCGTGACCATGATGGCGCCCGCCTGCTGACCCAGTGATATCGCCTGTTCCATCCGCAGACCACGATCCAACCCTGCCACCAGAAAACCGGTGAATGTGTCCCCAGCGCCAGTCGTATCGACTGGCGTGACGGGAATCGCGGGGAACGTCTTGTCGGTGCCATCATCCGTATTCACCCAGCGACACCCATCTCCCCCGAGTGTCACAATCACATCTCGCACGGGCAAGTCGGTCAGCGCGACGCCCAGCGCATCCGTCAACTGCTGCGCCTCGATTGCGTTCATCACAAGAATGTCGAGCATCGGCAAAACCGCCTCGACCGAGTGTGCATCGAACGGAGCAGCGGCATAAACCACCCGCAACCCCTTTGACGACGCAAGCGTTGCCCCTTCGATCTGCGCGGAGGTTTCGTTCTGGAACACGAAGGTGTCAGCTTCGGTCGCAACGGCTAGCGCTGAGGCGATATGTGTCCCTGTCAAAGCCCGATTTGCCCCAGGATAGAGCAAGATCGCATTCTCGCCGTGATCGTCAACCATGATGACCGCATGACCCGTCGGCACATTCAGTTCAACGATGTTGCGCGTATCGACACCGTATTCCAACAACCGTTCGATCGCCCAGCGCCCATCGCTCCCCACGGCCCCGATATGCACGGCGCGTGCGGCGGCACGGGCAATGGCGACCGACATGTTCGCGCCCTTTCCGCCCAATCCACGGCTGTGTTCAGTCGATGCGAGCGTTTCACCGGGCGCAAGCAGGTGTGGCACCTGATAAAACAAATCTGCGTTGATCGAACCGAGGTTATAAACGGCCATGTGTCACCGACCCTTGCACGCCGCCAGAACCGCCATGTTCAGAATGTCGCCCGCTGTCATGGAGGTCGAGCAAATCTGGATCGACTTGTCGACACCTGCCAGAATTGGCCCGATCACAGTGGCACCCGCCATTTCCTGCATCAGCTTGACGGAAATCGACGCAGAGTGGCGCGCAGGAACGACAAGGATGTTTGCGGGTCCAGTCAGGCGCTGGAACGGATAGAATTTTTGCGCATTCCGGTTCAGCGCCACATCGACGGTCATTTCTCCTTCGTATTCAAAATTCACGCCACGCCGGTCAAGAACGCGTGGCGCGATGTGCATCTTCTCGGCACGTTCGGACACCGGGTATCCGAAAGTCGAGAAAGACACGAACGCCACACGTGGCTCTAACCCGATCAAACGGGCCACTTCCGCTGCACGTTCGGCGATATTGGCAAGGTCTTCCTCATCCGGCCATTCATGCACAAGCGTATCCGCGATCAGCACAATGCGGCCTTTGACCAACAACGCGGTCACACCCGCCGCGCCATGCGCTGCATCGGCGTCGAAGACGTGGTTGATCAACTCGAGCACATGCGCCGATTTCCGCGTTGCGCCAGTCACAAGCGCATCGCCGTGCCCCTGTTGCAGCATCAAAGCACCAAATACATGCCGATCCCGCGCAGCAAGACGATGAATGTCCTGATGGTCGTAGCCTTTGCGTTGAAGCCGACCGTAAAGCACATCCTTGTACCGGCTCAGATGCTGCGTATTGGCCGCATTGACCACCTCGATCTCGCGAACCGCATCACCCAAACCGGCCTCTTCCAGCTTCGCCTTCACATCTGTTTCACGACCGACAACCAACGCTTTGCCAAAACCCGACCGCTGGTACATGACCGCAGCACGCAGCACGCGCGGATCATCGCCTTCGGCAAAAATCATCCGCGCTTGCGCTTTGCGCGCCCGTGCATTGATCCCGCGCAGGATGCTTGCCGTCGGATCCATCCGCGATTTGAGCGATTCCTCGTATGCTACAAGATCAATGATCGGCCGCCGCGCAGCTCCTGTATCCATGCCTGCCTTGGCAACAGCAGGCGGAATGCGGTGTATCAGTCTCGGATCGAACGGTGTTGGAATGATGTAATCGCGCCCAAAAGTCAGGTTTTTGCCATAAGCCAAAGCGACCTCGTCTGGCACATCCTCGCGCGCGAGGTCGGCCAGCGCCTGCGCACAGGCGATCTTCATCTCGTCATTGATGGCCCGCGCGTGAATGTCCAAAGCGCCCCGGAACAGGTACGGGAAGCCCAACACATTGTTCACTTGGTTCGGATAGTCGCTGCGCCCGGTGGCCACGATCGCATCCATCCGCACCTCGTGCGCCTCTTCCGGCGTGATCTCAGGATCGGGATTCGCCATGGCAAAAATCACCGGATTGTCGGCCATCGACCGCACCATGTCCTGCGTCACGGCCCCTTTGACGCTCACCCCAAGGAACACATCCGCGCCGACCATCGCCTCTTCCAGCGTACGCGCATCGGTCTTGACCGCATGCGCCGATTTCCACTGGTTCATACCTTCGGTGCGGCCTTGGTAAATCACACCCTTGGTATCTGCGACAATGCAGTTGCCGTGGCGTGCGCCCATCCGCTTGAGCAGTTCGATACAGGCAATACCCGCCGCTCCAGCCCCGTTCAGAACGATCTTCACATTTTCGATCTTTTTGCCGGACAGGTGGAGCGCATTCAGAAGGCCCGCCGCACAGATCACCGCCGTGCCATGCTGATCGTCGTGGAAGACAGGGATGTCCATCTCTTCCTTGAGGCGCTGTTCGATAATGAAACACTCGGGCGCCTTGATGTCCTCAAGGTTGATCCCGCCAAAGGTCGGCCCCATCAGCCGCACCGCTTTGCAGAATTCATCGGGGTCTTCGGTGTCCAACTCGATGTCGATGGAGTTCACATCAGCGAACCGTTTAAAGAGAACGGATTTTCCCTCCATCACCGGCTTCGATCCCAGCGCGCCCAGATTGCCCAGACCCAGAACCGCCGTCCCGTTGGAAATCACCGCGACGAGATTGCCCTTATTGGTGTAATCATAGGCCAGACCGGGGTCTTTCGCGATGTCTTCGCACGGAACAGCCACACCGGGGGAATAGGCGAGAGACAGATCGCGCTGCGTGGTCATGGGGACGGTGGCCTGCACCTCCCATTTGCCGGGGGTCGGTTCAAGGTGGAAGGCAAGCGCTTCTTCGCGGGTGTATTTCGGGTTGGACATACGTCAGAGGCCTCATACGTCAAAATCGGGTTTTCCACCCGGGTCGGTCGTCTTAATGTCACGCCAAAGCACCGAGGGGAAGCTTGTGAACGCGAATAAATCACCCGTGACACCCATGATGGCGCAATATCTGGAAATAAAATCCCAGTATGCGGATGCTTTGTTGTTCTATCGCATGGGTGATTTTTACGAATTGTTCTTTGACGATGCAGCGGCAGCGGCCGAGGCACTGGACATCGCGCTCACCAAACGCGGCAAACATGACGGCGACGACATCCCAATGTGCGGCGTTCCGGTTCATGCGGCCGAAGGTTACCTGCTGACCCTGATCCGAAAAGGGTTCCGTGTGGCCGTTTGCGAACAGATGGAAAGCCCGGCAGAGGCGAAAAAGCGGGGATCGAAATCCGTCGTTAACCGCGATGTGGTGCGTCTTGTCACGCCCGGTACGCTAACTGAGGAAACTTTGCTAGAGGCGCGGAGGCACAACTTTCTGGCCGCTTTGGCCGGTGTCAGAGACGAATGGGCACTGGCTTGGACAGATATTTCGACCGGTGCGCTGCATGTTTTGTCGCTCTCGCTTTCCCGCGTCGGTCCGGAACTGGCGCAACTGTCCCCGGCTGAGATCCTTATGGCCGAAGGCACGGAAACCGCAGTTGCCAACGTGCTTGAAGATCTCGGACTTGAACCAACGTGGCTCGGCAAATCGAGTTTTGACTCAACAGGCGCGCATGCTCGCCTGACACAGCAATTCGGGGTGTCGTCGCTCGACGCCTATGGCCAATTCTCGCGCCCTGAACTGTCCGCCATGGGTGCGTTGATCGAATATATCGATCTGACGCAAAAGGGTCGCCTTCCCCTGCTCCGCCCTCCGGAGCAGGAAAAGCTCGGCAGTTCCATGCATATCGATGCTGCAACGCGTCGAAACCTCGAGCTGACTCATTCTCTGCAAGGTGACCGTGCTGGGTCGCTGTTGTCGGTCATTGATCGGACAGCGACGGCAGGCGGCGCACGGCTTTTGGAACGACGATTATCGACCCCTTCGCGTGACCTATCGGTCATCCGTAAACGGCAGGACGCGATCACATGGGCCATGTCTGACCCGACGATCGCCCGTCAAATACGCGATGCCCTGAAACGCGTCCCTGATGTGGACCGCGCTTTGTCGCGCCTTGGAATGGAGCGTGGCGGACCGCGCGATATGGCCGCGATTCGCAATGCTTTGACACAAGCAAACGCGATTTATGCTTTGTTAGAGACCCATGATCTTCCAGAGATGCTTCGAAGCGCTGTTTCGGCATGTACGGGGCACACTGATCTCGCCACTCTCTTGGACGACGCCCTGATCGCCGAACCACCGCTTTTGACGCGGGATGGCGGCTTCATTGCACCGGGTTATGATGCAGCCCTCGACGAAGCCCGCAAGCTGCGTGACGAAGGACGCGGCGTCATTGCTGGACTTCAGGCGCAATATTCCGAGATGGCGGGTGTGTCTTCGCTCAAGATCAAGCACAACAACGTGCTGGGCTATTTTATCGAAACCACATCGACCCACGCACAAAAGATGATGGCGCCGCCGTTGAATGAAACCTTCATCCATCGGCAGACGACAGCTAACCAAATTCGGTTCACCACTGTCGAACTGTCCGATTTGGAGCGGCGGATTCTGAACGCGGGAGGTGAGGCGATCGAGATCGAAAAGCGTCTCTATTCTGCCTTAAGTCAGGCCATTCTGGACCAGCAACCAGCGCTCAACGCGCTTGCCAGTGGATTGGCGGAACTCGATTTGGCCACCGCTCTGGCCGATCTTGCGAGTGATCTGGATTGGTGCCGCCCAACGGTCGACAACAGCCGCGCCTTTGACATCGAAGGTGGGCGCCATCCCGTTGTCGAACGCGCACTCAAGGCGCAAGGCGGCACCGGGTTTGTCGCCAATGATTGCGATCTCTCCGCACAGAACGACCAAGCCGCAATCACGCTGCTGACCGGGCCGAACATGGCGGGCAAGTCGACTTACCTGCGCCAGAACGCTTTGATCGCCTTGTTGGCACAGATCGGATCCTACGTCCCTGCAACATCAGCGCATATTGGTCTAGTCAGCCAGATCTTCAGCCGGGTCGGCGCGTCTGACGATCTGGCCCGCGGTCGGTCAACTTTCATGGTTGAAATGGTCGAAACCGCCGCGATTCTGAATCAGGCCGACGACCGTGCCTTGGTTATCTTGGACGAAATCGGGCGTGGAACGGCGACCTATGACGGCCTGTCTATCGCCTGGGCCACTCTCGAACACCTGCAATCCGTTAACAAGGTCAGGGCGCTTTTTGCGACGCATTACCACGAGCTCACCGCTCTTGCGAACAAACTGGATGGCGTGAAGAACGCAACCGTGGCCGTGCGTGAATGGGAAGGCGAGGTGATTTTCCTCCATGAGGTTCGGGATGGTGCCGCGGATCGGTCATATGGCGTTCAGGTGGCCCAGCTTGCCGGCCTGCCGCCAGCCGTTATCACCCGTGCCCGATCGGTTTTGGATGCATTGGAGAAGGGGGAACGCGAGAACACATCGCCTAAGGCGTTGATCGACGATCTGCCGCTATTCTCCGCCGCAGCTCACGCGCCACAACCCGTCAAACCCAAGGCCGATAACAAAATCGAGGCGCAGATCAAAAATCTGCACCCCGATGAAATGACGCCAATGGAGGCGCTACAGGCTCTGTATAACCTGAAAGCGCTCTTGAATGACGATTAGGACTTGGGCATCGAACTGACGCCAACCTGCGCCGGACGTAGCAGGCGGTCATAGAGCATGAACCCTTCGGTCGAGACCTGAATGATCTCACCAGCCGTTGTGCCGGGAACCGGTGCTTCGAACATCGCCTCGTGCATCTGCGGATCGAACTTGTCGCCCACCTGCGGTTTGATCGCAGTCACGCCATGCTTGCTGAACACGTTCAGCAATTCGCGCATCGTCAGCTCCACACCTTCGATAAACGCCTTCGAGGCCTCGCGCTGTTCTTCGGGAATGGCATCCAGAGCCCGCTGAAGGTTGTCGTAGACCGGCAGAAGATCACGCGCCAAACGCGAGCCGCCGTATTGCTGTGCCTCACGACGATCTTTTTCAGACCGTTTGCGCGCATTCTCGGCTTCGGCCAAAGCGCGCATGAACTTGTCCTTCAGATCATCCCGCTCGGCGCGCAGGGCGTCCAATTCCGCCTCCACGCTGTCGATCTCTTCTTCGAGCGCTTCGTTTTCCTCTGCCTCAGCCTCGGCCAGACTGTCGAGGAAATCTTTCGTGTGATCCGTTTCGGCCATTTACTTACCCTTGGTTGCGGTCGCCGAGCAGTTTCCCGACGAGCTGCGCTGTGTAGTCCACGATCGGTACGATCCGTCCATAATTCAAACGGGTCGGGCCTATAACCCCCACCGCACCGATAATTTTACGATCAGCGTTCATATATGGAGACACGACCAAAGAGGAACCCGAAAGTGAGAAAAGTTTATTCTCAGAGCCGATAAAAATGCGCACACCGTCGCCCTGTTCGGTCAACTCAAGGAATTCGGCAATGTCCCGCTTGCGTTCAAGATCGTCGAACAACTCGCGAATGCGGTCCAGCTCTTCTGCATGGGTGTCTTCGGCCAACAGGTTTGACCGACCCCGAACAATCAGACGTCCCGAAGTGTCGGCTTGATCGTCCCAGATCGCCAAACCCTGCTCGACCAGCGTCGCAGCCAGCGAATCAAGCTCGCGCCGCTTGTGTGCGATGTCGTCCTTGATCGTGCGTCGCAGATCGGACAGCGTTTTGCCTTCGACGAGCGCGTTCAGGAAATTCGCCGCCTCGCGCATGGAACTTGGCGTTTGACCGGCTGGTGGCTTGAACAGGCGGTTTTCGACATGGCCATCCGCAAACACCAGCACGACCAGCGCCTGATCGCCGCCCACAGGCAGGAATTCGATGTGCTTGATCGCCGCCTCGTGTTTAGGTGTGAGGACAAGCGAAGCGCCTTGCGTGACGCCGGACAACGCAGAGCCGACCCGGTCGAGGATCGTCGCGACATCCTGGCTGTTGCTGGTCATTGTCGCGTCGATCTTTTGCCGGTCGTCCTGATCCAGATCACGCACCTCCAACAACCCATCAACAAACATCCGCAAGCCCAACTGTGTCGGGATGCGGCCCGCGCTGATATGGGGACTGTCCAGCAGACCCAGGAACTCAAGATCCTGCATCACGTTCCGAATAGTGGCCGCCGACACCTTTTCATTCAGCGTGCGAGTCAGCGTGCGCGAACCAACTGGTTCGCCGCTTGACAGATAGCCTTCGACAACATTGCGGAAGACTTCCCGCGATCGGTCGTTCATTTCATCCAGAAGTTTGGTTCCGTCGCTCAATCGTTCACCTCGTGTCGAAGATGACGGTCATTTCTATGACAGACTATTGGCTTGCGAAACCGGAAAGGCTGCCTGTATCCGTACACAGAACTTTAAAGGATGTACCATGCGACCGTCAGGACGGAAATTAAGCGAAATGCGCGCGGTTTCAATCGAAACTGGGATCAGCAAACACGCAGAAGGATCGTGCATGATCCGCATGGGCGACACCCATGTGCTTTGCACCGCGACAATCGAAGACCGCGTGCCGCCCTTTATCAAGGGATCGGGCCTTGGCTGGGTGACTGCGGAATACGGTATGTTGCCCCGGTCCACCACAAGCCGAATGCGCCGCGAAAGCACCACCGGAAAGCAAGGCGGGCGCACTGTCGAAATTCAGAGACTGATCGGGCGCAGCTTGCGGGCGGGCGTAGACCGGGTCGCTCTGGGCGAACGTCAAATCAGCATCGACTGCGATGTGATCCAGGCTGATGGGGGTACACGATGCGCGTCAATCACCGGTGGCTGGGTGGCGTTGCGTTTGGCCGTAAACAAGCTGATGAAAGCCGGTGATATTATCAGCGATCCGCTCATTTCTCCGGTCGCTGCCGTCAGCTGCGGGATTTATGCGGGCCAAGCCGTCCTCGATCTCGATTATCCAGAGGATTCCGAGGCAGGCGTCGATGGCAACTTCATCCTGCGCGGTGATGGCCAGTTGATCGAGATCCAAATGTCCGCAGAAGGATCGACCTTTACACGTGATCAGATGGCACAACTCATGGATCTGGCGGATGCCGGGATACAGGAGTTGGTGGCACTTCAACTCAAGGCTGTCGAATGAGCCGCAAATTCGAAGGAAAGCAACTTCTCGTCGCGACCCACAACAAGGGAAAGCTCGAGGAAATTGCCGATCTTTTGAAAGATTACGGTGTCTCGGTCGTTGGCGCGGCCGAGATGAACCTGCCCGAGCCTGCCGAAGACGGGACCACGTTTGTCGAAAACGCGCGCATCAAGGCTCATGCGGCTGCCAAAGCGACAGGCCTTCCCGCCCTGTCGGACGACAGCGGGCTTGAGATTGACGCCCTGAACGGCGCACCGGGTGTTTACACTGCGGATTGGGCAGAAACAGAGACGGGTCGTGACTTTGTCATGGCAATGGAAAAGGCACACAACGCCATCCTGGATTCTGGCGTTGAACCTCCTTGGACAGGCCGTTTTTGCTGTACCTTGGTTCTTGCCTGGCCGGATGGCCATGACGAGGTGTTTCCCGGCACGATGGAGGGGCAAATCATCTGGCCGATGCGCGGAGATCAGGGCCACGGATATGACCCCGTGTTCCAGCCAGTCGGCTACGATGTGACTTTCGGTGAAATGGACCGCTGGGAAAAGAACAAGATCAGCCATCGCGCAGATGCCTTCCGCAAATTCGTGGCCGGGTGCTTTGGCTGAACTCTGGCAAGAGCGAGGATTTGGCCTCTATGTCCATTGGCCGTTCTGTGCCGCGAAATGTCCGTATTGCGATTTCAACAGCCATGTCCGATCCGCCGTAGATCAGGGGCTGTGGGCTGACGCATTAGCCCGCGAAATTCGCCGTACTGGGCAGGAAACCGGACCGCGCGTCCTGACCTCGATCTTTTTTGGTGGCGGCACACCCAGTCTGATGGAGCCCGAGACTGTTCACATCGTGCTGAGCGCGGCGCGCGATGTTTGGAGCTTTGCCAACGATATCGAAATCACACTTGAGGCCAATCCCACCTCTGTCGAAGCGCACCGCTTTGAGGGCTATGCCAAACATGGCGTGAACCGCGTGTCTCTCGGTGTCCAGGCGCTTGATCCTGACGATCTTCGGAACCTAGGGCGCCTGCACAGCGTGCCAGAGGCGCAAGCTGCTTTCAAAACAGCACGAGAGTTCTTTGACCGTGTGAGTTTTGATCTGATTTACGCGCGGCAAAACCAATCTCTTGCCGATTGGGAGCGCGAACTAACCACCGCCCTCGATATGGCGGTCGATCATCTTTCACTTTACCAATTGACCATAGAGGAAGGCACCGCGTTTTGGGATCGCGCCCAACGCGGACTGCTAAGCGGTCTTCCAACAGACGATCTTGGGGCAGATCTCTATGATCTGACACAGCGGCTATGTGAGCAA
This sequence comes from Marivita sp., assembly GCF_017643905.1. GTDB lineage: Bacteria > Pseudomonadota > Alphaproteobacteria > Rhodobacterales > Rhodobacteraceae > Marivita. Next base: position 7,933 of record NZ_JAEPMO010000041.1, on the reverse strand, counting down.
GCGGGCTATACTGCCTACGAAGTCTCTAATCATGCCAAACCCGGCGCGGAATCAAAACATAACTTGGTTTACTGGCGCGGCGGTGACTACGCTGGAATTGGTCCCGGAGCACACGGACGATTGACGTTTGCCGGTCGCCGCACCGCAACAGAGTGCTGGAAACAACCAGAGGCCTGGATCAAAGCGGTTAAGGACGGCACAGGCATTAGGGATAGTGTGCTGCTGAATCATCAAGATATAGCGGATGAACGCCTCATTATGGGGCTGCGCCTTCTTGAAGGTCTAATGATGGATGACATTTCAGATTATGTGGACAACACGCGTCTAAGACAGCTGATTGCGGACGGTCTGGTCTGGCAGCAGGACGATCGTATTGGGGCGACCGCGACGGGTCGCCCTGTCCTGAATTACCTTATCGCGCAACTTGCCAAGAGCTGATCAGCGCGAAGAGCTCAGCACCATGCAAAGTGCATCGAGATCTTCCAAGGTGTCATAGCTGATTGTGACAGTTCCGGATTCGCCCCCGGCACTGTGATTGATCGACACTTTCATACCCAAAGCGGCGGAAAGATCGCCTTCCAGCGCCTTGGTGTCTGCGTCTTTTTCAGAACCACCTGCGGATTTGGCCGTTGCCTTTGGCTTCTTAGTCCCATCCGGATTCTGAGCCTCGCGCACAAGTCGTTCGGTGTCCCGCACAGAAAGGCCTTGGCGTACGATTTGTCCGGCCAAAAGCACAGGATCAGGCGCCGTGATCAACGCTCGTGCATGCCCTGCTGACAACTTACCGTCAACCACAGCCTGCTTCACAACGTCAGGAAGGTTCAACAGACGCAACAGGTTGGCAATGTGACTGCGACTTTTCCCCAACGCCTGCGCGAGCTTTTCCTGCGTATGGCCGAAGCGGGTCATCAATTGGTCATATCCAGCCGCTTCTTCAATCGGGTTCAAATCCGCCCGCTGAATATTTTCGATGATCGCGATCTCAAGAACGTCTTCATCTGAAAATTCACGGATAACAACGGGAACCTCGTGCACTCCAGCCGCTTGCGCCGCGCGCCAACGGCGTTCACCAGCGACAATCTCATACTGAGTGTCAGAGGTGCCGCGGGGCCGAACGATAAGGGGTTGGATGACTCCTTTGCTGCGGATCGACAGCTTCAGTTCTTCAAGAGCTTCGGGATCAAACTGACGGCGAGGCTGATCGGGATTTGGGAACAACTGGTCGACCGGCAAACTGCGGACGGGTCGCTGCCGCGTTGGCGCATCCGCGTCTACACTTGGTTCGATATCCGCCATCAGCGCGGACAACCCCCGCCCCAAGCCGCGTCTCTGTTCTTTCTTTTCGGCCATCCGATCCACCTACGCTGCTGTGACTGTTTCATTTTTTCCAAGAAATTCGCGTGCCAATGCCCGATACGCGATGGCTCCCTTGGAGTTGGTGTCATATTCAAGAACCGGCATTGCGAATGAGGGCGCTTCGCTGACCCGAACATTTCGTGGGATCACGGTCTTGAACACGAGGTCCCCGAGATTATCCCGAGCATCTGTTTCAACCTGTTGCGACAGGTTATTCCGGGAATCATACATTGTCAGCACAACACCTTCGATCCTGAGGTTCGGATTCGCCGATTGCCGAACCTCTCGGATCGTCAGCATCAGTTGACTAAGCCCCTCAAGCGCAAAGAATTCACTTTGTAGCGGGACTAGAACGGAATGTGCCGCCACCATCGCGTTGACCGTCAAAAGATTTAACGATGGGGGGCAATCAATCAGAACAAAGTCGAAGGCAAACTGATCCATATCGGTTTGGCGCAACGCGTCATGCAACAGATAACTGCGTTTCTCATTCGCGATCAGCTCAATATCAGCCGAGCTTAGGTCTGTGGTTGAGGGCACGAGAAACAGATTTGCCTGACCCGTTTCACAGATGATGTCCGAAAGCGGAAAGTCATCCAGAAGCAGGTCATAGGTTGTGGCGCGTCGGTTTTCGGGCATGACACCCAGTCCGGTCGATGCGTTACCCTGCGGGTCAAGGTCGACGACAAGCACCTTTTGACCGATTTCTGCCAAGGCGGACGCAAAATTGATGGCTGTCGTGGTTTTGCCGACCCCGCCTTTCTGGTTTGCGATCGCTATGATTTTCGGGCCAGCCGGCCGTGTGGGATCAAACACGAGAAAGACCTCCAATCGCCAAAACGGCAGCTTCGGGATGTGTAACACTCCTATGCGCTTCACAGGTGAATCGCCACTTCTTTTGGGCCTCCGCCACCTCATTTCGCCACGCCCCCCCCTTCATGAAGAAAGCTGTTCCGTTTGGTGCAAGGTGTCGTTCGGAAAATCCAAGCAAATCGTCAAGTGGCGCAAGCGCACGTGCGCTGATGACGTCACTGCCCATAGGATCAACATCCTCGATCCGTTTGGCGATGACGGTAAACGGGGTTTTTGTTTCACGTGAAACAGTGCGAAGGAACGTGGCTTTGCGTTGGTCGCTTTCGATCAAGGTAACGCTCACACCCTTATCCTGAAGAGCAATAGCAACGACTGCGCCGGGAAATCCACCTCCGGACCCCAGATCAACCCAGGTCGCTGCCCCCTCCGGGCAGAGTGAGACAACTTGAAGTGAATCGTCAAAATGACGTTTTCCGGCATCCTGCAAGGAAGCTCGGGAAACGAGGTTGATCTTAGGTGACCACTTTATGAGAAGCTCGGCATATATCGCCAGTCTCTCTTGTGTTTCACGTGAAACATTCATCCAGCGGCTCGCTCACGCGGAGTAAGCGATCTGATTCGCGACAGAAGCAGTAACAGAGCGGATGGGGTCATTCCATCAATCCGCGATGCCTGAGCGATGTTGGCTGGCTGTGACCGGGACAGCTTGAGCTTCAGTTCGTTTGACAAGCCTTCAATTTCAGAAAAATCAAAGTTAGAGGGGATGACTTGCGCTTCGTCCCTCTTCAAAGCTTCGATATCTTTTTTCTGTCGCTCAATATAATTCGCGTACAACGCATCTTTTCCAAGCTGATCCCGGGTTTTTTCATCGATCTCTGAAAGCTCCGGCGCGATCTGCAACAATGCGTCCCAAGTCACAGCTTCGATTGCGAGCGCTTCAAACACTGTCCGTTTTGATCCGTCCTGCGAAATTGCGACGCCAGCGTCGATCAATTGGCGCGACGACACCGAAAGAGCATCCAGCTTGGCGCGACCCTTGTTGATCATTGAGAGCTTCGCCTCAAATGCCGACTGCCGCTCTGCCCCAACACAGCCAAGCTCGATTGCTTTCGGGGTGAGCCTTTGGTCTGCATTATCCGCGCGCAACGAAAGCCGATATTCTGCACGTGACGTGAACATCCGATAAGGTTCCGCAACACCACGAGACGTCAGATCGTCGATCATCACGCCGATATAGCTGTCAGACCGACTGAACGTGACGGCAACCTGCCCCTTCGCACGGCGCGCGGCGTTTAGGCCGGCGACCAGTCCTTGTGCAGCCGCTTCTTCATAACCCGTGGTTCCATTGATCTGTCCCGCGAGGTAAAGGCCGACATGTGATTTAAGGGATAGATCAAGATTCAAAGCGCGCGGGTCAACATAATCGTACTCGATCGCGTAACCCGGCTGAAGAATTTCGGCCTGCTCCAACCCCTTGATCGACCGCACGTAATCAACCTGAACATCTTCGGGCAGCGACGTAGAGATCCCGTTTGGATATATCGTGTCGTCGTCAAGTCCTTCAGGTTCAAGGAAAATCTGATGGGAGGTTTTGTCAGAGAACCTGACGATCTTATCCTCGATGGAGGGGCAATACCTCGGTCCGATACCTTCGATATGGCCGCCATACATGGCAGATCGATCTAGGTTATCTCGGATGATCTGATGAGTTTTTTCATTGGTGTGCGTGATTGCGCAAGAAACCTGGCGCGCAAATGGTACGACTGACAGGAACGAAAACATCACTGGATCATCGTCACCAGGCTGTTCGTCAAGGCCTTCCCAATTTATCGTCCGTCCGTTCAACCTTGGTGGAGTCCCGGTCTTCAGGCGACCAAGCGGGAGGTTGAACGATTCAAGCGTTTTCGCGAGATCGTTCGACGGCCGCTCACCCATTCGACCACCAGAGATTTTGCGGTCCCCGATATGAATGATACCGCGCAGAAACGTGCCCGTGGTCAGAACCACGGACGGCGCCGCCAAGGCGCGATCATCATCGATCCTTACGCCCTCGACAGTGGTTCCATTAACGACAAGGTCCGTAACCTCGCCAATAACGATTTCCAGCCCATTCTGCGATTTTATGGCATTCAACATCTCGGACTGGTAAATCTTCCGATCCGCCTGCGCACGTGGGCCTTGAACAGCTGGCCCCTTTCGGCGATTTAGAAGTCGGAACTGAATTCCCGCCTTGTCCGCCACCCGGCCCATGACGCCATCAAACGCGTCAATTTCCCGAACAAGGTGCCCTTTACCCAACCCTCCAATAGCAGGGTTGCACGACATGACACCAATTCCAGTTTCCGTTAGAGTGACAAGGGCCGTGTGAGCGCCAAGGCGCGCAGCCACATGGGCGGCTTCACAACCGGCATGACCACCACCGACGACGATGACATCGAAATCAAATTGTTTCACATGAAACACTCCTTACTTTCCGATGCAAAAGCTCGAGAAAACCTTGTCTAGCACATCTTCCACATCGACACGACCCACCAGTCGTTCAAGTGTGACAATGGCTGAGCGAAGTTCTTCCGAAGCGAGATCATAAGTACCCGGACCCGCCTGAGTGAACGACAACGCCTTTTTCAAAGCGTCCCTTCCCTCTTCCAAAACCAGCTTCTGTCGTTCATGCGATACCAGACCGGCCGAGGTTGCGTGCGATAGAAGGTATGTTTTCACGTCTTCGATCAGCTTTTGCACGCCTGCCCCCGTTAGACCAGACACACCAGCACCGTCGCTGCGAAGGTCCGATTTACCTTCTACTACAATGTCATGATCCAATGGGACCAACTTATCAAATCCGCCGTCTCCTTTCAGGAAAACACGAAGATCGGCAGACACTGCGCGCGTCATCGCCCGTTCAATTCCGATCGATTCGACCATGTCCTCTGTATCGCGCAAACCAGCCGTATCGAGAAAAGTCACCGGGAGCGACTCCAGATCCATCCTGACCTCAATGACATCCCGTGTGGTGCCGGCAACTTCAGACGTGATTGCCGCGTCGCGCCCGGCCAAAGCATTCAGAAGCGTGGATTTCCCAGCATTTGGCGGCCCAACAATCGCCACTTCAAAGCCGGTCCGAACACGTTCCGCGATCCCAAATCCATTGATCTCGTGGTCCATGGTTTTGATAACACTGGCGAGACGCAGTTCAACATCCGCGGAGACATCAACAGGTACCTCTTCATCGGCAAAGTCGATTGTGGCTTCCAACAGCGAAACAGCGTGGATCAGATCGGTACGCCATGTTTCCGATTTTTCCCGCAGACGACCAGTGAACCCGTTCAACGCCTGCTTGCGTTGCATCTCGGTTTCCGCGTCGATCAAATCAGCGAGTGCCTCGACCTGGGTCAGGTCAAGCCGTCCATTGTTCAGCGCGCGTCGGGTGAATTCGCCAGCGGCAGCAGGCCGATAACCCGGTATATCCTTCAAGCAATCCAGCACGCTGTTGATGATTGCAATACTTCCATGCGTGTGAAGTTCTACAACCCGCTCACCAGTAAAGCTCGCGCGTTCTTCAAATGTCAGAACCAACACTTCATCAAGAAAACCGCGCGTCTGGTGGACCAGCTTTCTAAGGGCGGTCTTTCGGGGCTCAGGCGGTTCAAAACCGAAAACACTGCAACAGGACAAGGCCTCTGGCCCCGAAACCCGGATCACCGCAACGCCTGATTTTCCCGGCGCGGTCGCCAAGGCAAAGATCGTATCCATGACGTTGCTGGTCCGCCAAGTTTACGAATTCATGGAGTCAAAGAATTCCGAATTCGTTTTGGTTTGCTTGAGTTTCGAGATCAGGAATTCGATGGCGTCTGTGGTGCCCATCGGGTTGAGGATCCGCCGCAGAACGAAAGTTTTCTGAAGGTCGATCTTGTCAACCAACAGCTCTTCTTTCCGTGTGCCTGACTTGAGAATGTCCATCGCCGGGAAGACGCGTTTGTCCGCAACCTTACGATCCAGGACGATTTCCGAGTTACCGGTGCCTTTGAATTCCTCGAAGATGACTTCGTCCATCCGGCTGCCGGTGTCGATAAGCGCCGTTGCTATGATGGTGAGCGAACCACCCTCTTCGATATTGCGCGCTGCACCAAAGAACCGCTTCGGCCGCTGGAGCGCGTTGGCGTCCACACCACCGGTCAGAACCTTACCGGACGACGGCACAACTGTGTTAAATGCACGACCAAGTCTTGTGATCGAGTCGAGAAGAATAACAACATCTCGCTTATGTTCCACCAAACGCTTGGCTTTTTCGATCACCATTTCGGAAACGGCGACGTGGCGTGTGGCCGGTTCATCAAAGGTGGAGGACACAACCTCGCCTTTGACCGAACGCTGCATGTCGGTGACTTCTTCCGGGCGTTCATCAATCAGGAGAACGATGAGATAGCATTCCGGGTGGTTGCGCTCGATCGAGTGCGCAATGTTCTGCAGGAGAACGGTTTTGCCCGTCCGCGGCGGAGCAACGATAAGCGAACGCTGGCCTTTACCGATGGGCGCAACGAGATCGATGATACGGGCCGAGCGATCCTTGATCGTGGGATCCTCGATCTCCATGATCAGTCTCTCATCCGGATAAAGCGGTGTCAGGTTATCAAACGCGATCTTGTGACGGGCACGCTCGGGATCCTGGAAATTGATCTGGGTGCAGTCCATCAAAGCAAAGTAGCGTTCGTTGTCTTCGGGCGCCTTGATTTCACCGTCGATGGTGTCACCGGTCCGGAGAGAGAACTTTCTGATCATTTCAGGCGAGACATAGATGTCATCGGGACCGGGCAGATAGTTCGCCTCGGGAGAGCGAAGAAAGCCAAACCCGTCTTGCAGAACTTCAAGAACGCCGTCCCCGAAGATCGTCCAACCTTCATCCGCGCGTTCACGCAGGATTTGGAACATGATCTCGCCTTTACGCATGGTGGATGCGTTTTCGATCTCGAGGTCCTCGGCCATGGCCAGAAGGTCTTTGGGGCTTTTTGCCTTAAGATCGGCAAGGTTCAGCTTTTCTGTCATGAAATATCCCGGACTGCTGGTCGTCGCAGTCGTGTCATCGTTGTCTCAGGAAGGTGTGGTCCAGAACAGGACTGTCTTGCTCTTAGCCGAGGGGACGGAAGCTGTCAAACCAGACCCAATCAATAAATAAATTAAGAAAAAAGAAAGGATTTTGAGAATAGAGGCACGGCACGGCCTATGTGGATTAACGTGTTCTACAGGTTTCGTCCACAGATTTAAGACATGTGGATCATTGTGGGAATAAGCCCTGTCACATCTATATTTGATATCTAAGTAATTGTTTTTAATATATTTAGTTTCATACTTCCCGTGGATAACTCGGGGAAAAACCTAGGAAAGACGCCGACGCAGGTCGTTTGTTCAAAAGCCCGACTTATCCTTTACACAGCCGGTAAAACCCGTGTGGCGATCCAGAGCAACTTGCCGAGATCTGTGCAGACTTGCCGATACGATCGGATTTCCCCAGAACGCTCCTGTAAAGAAACAGAACTTGTCCGTAGAGTTGTCCACATGAATCTCGACCTTGTCCTTGCCTCTGGATCTCAGATCCGCGCCGAACTGCTTCGCAACGCCGGGATTCGATTCGATGTCATCGTCGCACGAATCGACGAAGACACCGTTCGCCGCGCATTGGAAGCGGAAGAGGCATCGCCCCGTGATATCGCCGATACGCTGGCGGAGATGAAGGCGCGCAAGGTGTCTGACAAGACGCCCGGCGCGCTGG
>NZ_JAEPMO010000219.1 GCF_017643905.1 Marivita sp. | reverse complement strand
CGACAGCCGATTTGATCCAATGCACACCTTGCGGGATCAGCGACCCCATCGTCTTGGCTGTATCCTGCGCGTCAAAAATACCGCCGCCGACCATCGTCCAGCCGGGCTGGTAATAGTGGATGTCCGCCGGGTCGATGATCGCCACCGACAGCCCCGGTTTGCGGGCCTTCAGGCTCGCCGCAACCGATACGCCCCCGGCCCCGCCGCCGACGATAACCACATCAAACTTGGCGTCGCCGGTATCTGTCGGTGTCTTGCCGCCATTGGCAATCCGGCGCGCGACACCGTTCATGTCATAGCCCGCTGCCTTGGTGGCACCGAGGATGTCCGCCATCGGCAGTTTTTTGGCCTGGCTCAGCGACCACAGCGTGGCCGAGCGGGTGCCCGTACGGCAATAGGCGAGCACAGGCCCCGGCAGGTCGCGCAGCGCCGCGCCGAAGGCAACGGCGTCTTCATCCCGCACCAAGCCCGATTGCACCGGCAGATAGCGCATCTCAAGCTCTGCGGCTTTCGCAGCTGTCTCGATTTCTTCATGGGTCGGCTGGTCCGCACCTTCGCCATCCGGCCGATTGCAGATGATGGCGCGGAACCCGGCCTCTTTGAGGGCGGGAATTTCGTCTGCGGTGATCTGCGGGCTCACGGTGAGCGCATCAGTGATCTTGTTCAAATGCATGGTGATGGACTCACTCGTCTAAAGTTTGAGAAACTGCACGACGGCACCAAGCAGCCGCGCAGTTGACGTGTCGGATCAAAGCGCGTTGACCGGCACTTTGAGCATCGGACGACCATCCTTGTCTTTCGGAACGGCCCCCGCACGCATGTTCACCTGCAGCGACGGGATGATCAGCTTGGGCATGTCCAGCGTTGCATCCCGTTCGGTGCGGAACTTGACGAAGTCCTCTTTGGACTTGCCGCCCCCGACATGGATATTGTGCGCTTTTTCCTCGCCCACCGAGGTTTCCCACTGAATGTCGCGGCCATTGGGGCCGTAGTCGTGGCACATGAAGAGCCGCATGTCGTCGGGGAGCGTCAGCACCTTCTGGATGCTGTCGTAAAGCGTGCCGGCATCCCCACCGGGGAAATCGGCACGGGCAGAGCCGCCATCCGGCATGAAAAGAGTGTCGCCGACAAAGGCGGCGTTGCCCATGACATGCACCATGCAGGCCGGGGTGTGGCCCGGTGTGTAGATGGCAAAAGCGTCCATGTTGCCGATCTTGTAGGCATCGCCATCTTCGAACAGTTTGTCGAACTGGCTGCCATCGCGCTGGAACTCGGTGCCTTCGTTGAAGATTTTGCCGAAGGTGTCCTGAACGACCATGATCTTCGATCCGACACCGATCTTTCCGCCCAGCTTGGCTTGGATATACGGCGCAGCAGAGAGATGGTCTGCGTGGACATGGGTCTCGATGATCCATTCCAGCTTGAGACCGCGCTCCTCAATCTCTGCAATCAGAGCATCGGCATGATCATAGGTGATCCGGCCAGCGGCGTAGTCGATATCCATGACGCTGTCGACAATCGCACAGGCGTCAGAGGTCGGGTCCTTCACGATATAGCTGATCGTATTGGTGGCTTCGTCGAAATGCGCAGACACCTCGGGTGTCACGGACATATTCACGGGATATTGAGTCACTTTGCGGTCCTCCAGAATCAGGTTTGACCCTGTGGTACGCCTTGGGACTGTGACCTTCAGTGATATTGTCACCTAACCTGACGTGATGGGAAAATTCGCAGGTTCGTCCTTCAAATCGGCTCAGGCGCTTTCCGCCAGCTTTGCGATCTGGTCGCGATCCAGCAATGTGATCTTGCCCCGCGACTGCGCCACGAACCCGCGTTTCTGGAAGTCATGGAGAACCCGCGAAATCACCTCGCGCGCCGTACCAAGCTCCGTGGCCAATTGCTGATGGGTGGTTGCAAGGTCGTCCCCGTCCGTAGCCAACGACAACAAGCGCCCAGCGAGCCGCACGTCGATCCGACCGAAGGCCACATCGTCGATCACTCGGAACAAGTCGGTGATCCGCCGCGCATAGGCAGTCAGCACGAAATCCCGAAACTCCTGCGAAGATGCCATCAGTCGGTCAAACGCGCCGCGCGGGATCGCCACCGCGGTCACGTCGGTTTCGGTCACGCCTTCAGCTGAATAGGGTTCATGCGCCAGCAGACAGGCCGTGGTCAGAACGCAGCTTTCCCCGGCCTCAACACGGTACAGCACAATGTCCCGCCCGCTTTCCGAGGTCTGCTGCACCCGCACGCGGCCATCCAGCAAAAACAAAAGATTGTCCGGCACAGCTCCCGGCCCGAACACAGTCTTTCCCGCTGGCACTTTTATAACTGCGCTCTCAGCGACCAATTGCGCCTTCACCGGCGCAGGCAAACTGCTCAGACCGTGGAACCGTTCGATCCAGACCGCATCCGCCATGCATTGCTCCTTGGGACAGGCGGCAGGCTACGCGACCAAAACGTCAGAACCCGCCACTCGGGCAACGATTGCCCGGGTGCGCATCATGCAATCGCGTCGAAGGGATTGTCCAGTACCCCAACCACCGGCATCAGGAATGCACCCGTGTCCGGGTCAAGAGCTGCGGAGTAAAGCTGCTCGATCGTAGACACCGCTTCCGACAAGCTGCTCTCTGACCCATCGAACTGCGACATGATGGCAATGGCGTTGTCCACGTCCGACATACCACGATGCACGGCGTATAGAGCTCCGATATCCGTCTTGTCGGCGAGGAAGGCGCGATCCGCTTGCTGTTGGTCGATAAAGTCCTGCGACGCGCCGACCGGTGCATCGGCTTTGGCACCTTCGAGCACGGACAGAATGAACTGGTCCCGGCTGACTGCACCGGAATCCAGCACGCCGACCCAGAACTCGAACCCATCCTGGTCCGGCACACGGCCAAGAACATTTTCGTAGACAGCGGTTGCGAAATCTTCGTTCGACAATTCTTCCGCATATGTCGCACGGATTTCCGGCTGGTCGATGAACAGCGACGCCATTTCCTGAAGGGTCGTACCATTGGCAAAAGCCGTTCCCCAGAAATTCAGCCCCAGCGCATCGGGTGCGCGGTTGAAATAGGCAATGTAAAGCTCAATGAAGCTTTCCAGATCCGCTCCGGACAGACTGGCCGGACCGCCAAAGTGCTGCAGGTCCAAGGTCTGTCTTTCGTCTTCACTGTAAAACTCCACGATCTCGATGTTGCGCAGCGTGTCGGTACCAACCCCATCTGCGCGACGGTCCTGAACCGTGATTGCATCAGCACCGAGTGTCAGCGTGTAGGATGTCTGGCTACCGGGATAATATGCCAGATCGAGACCGTCGTTACCGTCGATCACGTCGTTGCCCGCAAAGCCTTCCAGCTCGTCATTGCCGCCGCCGCCACGCAGGTCGTTGTCCAGCGGAGTACCGTTGATCCAATCGTCAAACGCCGAACCTGTCGCGTTTTCGATATCGCCCATCAGCCAGATCATTTCAGTCGGAGCACTATCGACCAAGGTGCCGTCAAACTGGCTCGATGGCATCGCGAAGCCCGATAAAGTCTCTAGCAATGGCGTCGCGGCAAAGTCGGGCAGGAAAATCGTCCAACCCTCGGACTGTCCCGACGCATCCACACGGTCGACCCCGCTCGCGTCCCAAATCGTGTAGTAATAATCCTCGCTGGTTAGAGCGTGGGTCGTGTCACCGGCAAAGGTCGAGGTATTGACGCCGTACATGAACTGAAGGCCCAGAACGTCGAGCACCATCGGCGTGGCCGGATCCCAACGCTCAAGTTCGGCAGCATACTGATCCGAGTAGGACAAGATCGAGAACCAATCGAGGTCGCGCACGACGTTCTGGTCCAATTCGTCCAAGGTCGGGCGACCGGGACTTGAATCGAAGGGATGCTTCAGTCCCATCGCATGACCGATTTCGTGGATCACCGTGTAGAACCCATCGGATCCGGGCTGAAAACTCGATGAAGCGATAAACTCGTTCGAGAAGTTCATGAAAACGTCGCCGCCTTCGGTCGCATATTGCTCGAAATTCGTAAACGGCTCGGGACCCGGGTAATAGGCATAGGCCAGCGTGCCGTCGTCTACGAAGCTATTGTCTAGAGTATATACGATGTCCGCCCCGGCCTGCCCCGCAGTGATCGGGCTGGTGAAATCCCCGAGGTAGACGAACTCAACATTGATGAACTGTTCGAACGTGGCCAATGCGGCCGAAAAAGTCTGTATGGCGCCGCTGCGGTCATCCCAGACGTGGTTCGGGTTCAAGCCGTCTGCCAAAGCCCACGTTATCGTGGTCGTTTCCGACAAATCCCAGACATAACCGTCGACCAGGACGTCGATGATCGGGTCTGTTGTCGGGTCAATAATGAAAGATGAAAGAAATGGCATCTTTATCTCCGCAAAATGCATCACGCGTTACGCTGACCCAAGACGACCGGAAGTGTTCCTTAGGCAAAGCGATCATATTCAAGTCTCACGTTACGGTTTGACTGACGTATGTAAATACGTTTCAGGAAACCGTTTTTTTTAGGGCGCGGTACCAAATCACACCATCCAGAACCCATTTTTCTTGATTTTCTGGCGGATCGGCTGTTCCCGGCTTGGCAAGTGGTCTCGATCGAACAAAGCACGCACCTTTTGACCCCGGTTCTGGTAGATCATCCGCTTGAACGGTTCATAATCCTTGAGCAGTCGTTTGACCTGGTTGGGAGCCGATATTTCTTCCAGAAGATCGACCACGGCGTCGCTCTCACGGGCATAAAGCAGCGGCATGTTCCGGTAATGGACCGTCATCTCTCCATCGAGATATCCCGCGGGCAGCGCATCGCGTCCACCGCCCAGACTGTGTATCACCAGTGGCAGCGCGATCTGGTCCAGCCACGGTGTCAGTTGCTGGCAGGCAAGTTCTGGCGGCGTATCTTTCCAGATCGACAGCGCCATATCCAGAAAGCGCTGCCCAAAGACATGCGGACAGGAATAGTAATAATACCCGGCGTTGAAATAGAGGTAGCGTCGCCAGTATTCGTCCGGCTGTGTCAGATCGAGAGAGCTTTCGAAATCCAGTCCAAACCGATCATAGAGCGACTTCCAGATCTCGGAATAGCCCGGACCGTACAGTTCAAGTTGCGGCCAAGTCCCTTCGACCCGCAGCGATGCAGAGGGTTTGGAAAAGTCGAATGGAACATCCCCCAAATCCCCCGTGACAAGCGTGTCCGTG
>NZ_JAEPMO010000048.1 GCF_017643905.1 Marivita sp. | reverse complement strand
GATGGCTGCGCACGCACGCAACAAGCTCACGCCGCTCTGAAGAGGTAAGAAAACCGGGACGGATCATGCCGTAACCTGAATCGCGACCTGCTTGCACGTCAACCCTTCAAATCTCGGGTCTTCAGTGACTCCGGGTATAATGTTTTCAGTAACTTGATCTAAATGTAATTAAAAATCATTTAATTTCAATAACTTGAAAAATTGCCTAAAAATAAGGCATTTCAGGGAGGGTGCCGAAAAACAAGGGAAAATCCCTAACATTCAAATCTTCTCCGCAGACTTATCCACAGAAACCGTGGATGTCTTAAAGGTTGCATCGTGGGGTGCAATGGGGCAGCGAAACCTTAAGAATCGCGCGAACTGCGCAACCGTAAATTCGGGCTGACATGACCAAGGAAATCGAAGCTGACAAAGTGACCGGATATGCCTGTATTCAGAGCTATCTCAAGACGCTGGACTCCAGTCCCGGTGTCTACAGAATGCTCGATGCTCAGGCGCGTGTTCTCTATGTCGGCAAGGCGCGGAACCTGCGCGCGCGGGTCTCGAATTACTCGCGTCCGTCACCGCAGCACTCGGGCCGCATCGCGCGGATGATTTCGGAAACCGCGTCGATGATGTTCCTGACGACGCGGACCGAGACCGAAGCGCTGTTGCTGGAACAGAACCTCATCAAGCAGCTCAAGCCGCGCTACAACGTACTTTTGCGGGACGACAAATCGTTTCCGAACATCCATGTCACGGATCATGCCTTTCCGATGATCCACAAGCATCGCGGTGCGAAGAAAGACAAAGGCGCCTATTACGGCCCTTTCGCCAGTGCGGGCGCGGTGAACCGGACATTGAACCAGTTGCAGCGCGTCTTCCTGCTGCGCAATTGCTCAGATGCCATGTTCGACAGCCGGACAAGGCCGTGCCTGCAGTACCAGATCAAGCGCTGCTCCGGGCCTTGTGTCGGCAAGATATCGGAGGCCGACTACGCCGAAAGCGTCCGCGACGCCGAACGGTTCCTGTCGGGAAAGTCAACGCATGTGCAGGAAACGCTGGCCAAGCAAATGGCGCAGGCGTCCGAGGAGATGGAATTTGAGCGCGCCGCCGCGTTGCGTGATCGCATCCGGGCGTTGACGCAGGTTCAGACGGCGCAGGGGATCAACCCGCGCGGTGTGACCGAGGCGGATGTGATCGCGCTTCATCTTGAAAAGGGGCAGGCTTGCGTTCAGGTTTTCTTCATCCGGGCGAACCAGAACTGGGGCAACCGGGATTTCTATCCACGGGTCGGCCCGGACGTGGAAGAGGCCGAGGTGCTGGAGGCCTTCATCGGCCAATTCTACGACACCAAGGAACCCGCGCGGCTGTTGCTGCTGTCTCATCCGATCGAAAACGAAGACCTGATGACCGAGGCTTTGACGGGCAAGCTGGGGCGCAAGGTCGAGATCGCGGTGCCACGTCGAGGCGAAAAGTCGGAACTGGTGGATGGTGCGCTTCGCAATGCAAAGGAATCGTTGGCCCGACGGATGGCGGAAACCGCGACGCAGACCAAGCTGTTGCGCGGTCTGGCCGAAGCCTTTGGCCTGGAAGCGCCACCGCAGCGGATCGAGGTGTATGACAACAGCCATATTCAGGGGACAAATGCGGTTGGTGCCATGATCGTGGCGGGGCCGGACGGCTTCATGAAGAGCCAGTACCGCAAGTTCAACATCAAGGGGGACGAGCTGACCCCCGGTGACGATTTCGGGATGATGAAAGAGGTGCTGACCCGTCGGTTCAAGCGGTTGCTCAAAGATGATCCCGAGCGTGACAAAGGGTTGTGGCCGGACCTGCTGTTGATCGACGGTGGGGCGGGGCAGGTGTCAGCCGTGCGCGAAATCATGACCGAATACGGTGTCGATGATGTGCCGATGGTCGGTGTGGCCAAAGGTGTGGACCGGGATGCGGGCAAGGAAGAGTTCCACCGCTCAGGCACACGACCCTTTGCGCTGCGCCACAATGATCCGGTTTTGTACTTTGTCCAACGCCTGCGCGACGAGGCGCACCGGTTCGCCATCGGCACACACCGGGCGAAACGGGCAAAGTCCCAGATGGCGAACCCGTTGGACGAGATTTCGGGCGTTGGAGGCGCACGCAAACGCGCGCTGTTGGCGCATTTCGGATCGGCCAAGGCAGTCAGCCGGGCGAACCTTGCCGATTTGAAAGCGGTGGAGGGCGTCAGCGAGGCGCTGGCGGAACGTATCTACGCGTTCTTTCACGAAAAAGGATAGGTGGCTTTATTGAGTGCGCCACACGCCCACAGGGTACTTTGGCTTTTTCGCTTCTGCGAGATGCCTGCGGTGGAGGTCTCTTTGAAACAGAGAAGATCAGACGCTGAGTTGGCTTAGTGTCTGTCGCACCTCGTCAGAGAGTGGGGAAGGGCGCCCCTCATCTCCAACATGGACTTGCGTAAAGAAGCCTTCCGCCCCAGCGATGTCACTGTCATTGCCGAAGAGTGCGACCTCGTAACGGAAGGACGAGGTGCCGATATGGGCGATGCGGATGCCCGCGGTCAGGATGTCCGGAAAACCCAGTTCGGCGTGGTAGCGACAGCCGCTTTCGACAACGAGGAATTTCGTGGCGTTCGGTCCCCGGATCTCGATCCCCTGTTCCATCTGCCAAAGGCTGACGGCGGTGTCGAAGAGTGCATAGTAGGTCGCGTTGTTCAGGTGGCCGTATTCGTCATTGTCCTGCCAGCGGGTCGGCAGGGTGCGGAAGGCGCGATACTCGGCGCGGGTTCCGGGCAGCGTTCTTGGCATCAGCCGGACCGCAACAGCCTGAACGCCGCGGACGCACCCCAGCCGGCGGCGATGGCAATGGCCAGCGACAACAGCCCGTATACCAAGGGCTGCTGGCGCGAGAGGTTGAACAGCCAACGTTCGAGACCCACCTTGCGCACGTCAATGCTGGTTTCGTATTTCGACACCACCTTGCCACCACGTGTCAGGAAGACGCGGGTCGCGTATTCACCCTCGGTCAGGTTGGCCGGCATTCGGATTGCAGTGTTGAACAATGTGGATTCCCGTAGGTCCACCGCACCTTCGGCCAGAACATAGAGACCGTTGTCCATGCAGATGCGCACAAGCGCGTCGATGAATTCCTGCGGGTTGGCCACCTGCGACCAAGCCCCGATGGACCGGATTCGGCGCGGGATCGACACGTTATGGCGCAGATCGTCCGCTTCGTTCAGCACCTCGCCCCAGGGCGCGGAAGTGGCAATCGCGTAAAAGCTTGGCGCGGCGGACACGTCCATTGCATCGGTGTTCACCCAAATGCCTGCAACGCGGTCTTTGCGGCGGACCGTGATAGGTTCCTGCGGCCCGGCGATGGTGACGATCACCTGCAACGGCTGGTCCTGCGGGATCGGAGCTTCGCGTTTGATGCCGCCGTAGATGACGATTTCGGACCCGTCGAAATTGGTCGAGATTGATACCTCGTCCTGGCTGAGACCCAGCACCACTTCTTCGGCCCGCAAGGGTGCGGCGAGGAGCAGGAGGATCAGGAGCAGTCCGCGCATCAATGACCTCCCGCCGAGCCGATCGAGAACAGCTCGGACGGTTGGATCAGAAGATCGAGCGCCAGCTTGCCGCAAACGGCAAGGACCATGATGGCAAGCAGGATGCGCAACTGCTCGGCCTTGAGCTTGGCCCCGATCACTGTTCCGATCTGCGCGCCCACAACGCCGCCTATCAGCAGCAAGACGGCAAGCACAATGTCTACAGTGTAGTTGGTGGTGGCGTGCAGCAGCGTGGTAAAGCCGGTGACGAAAATGATCTGGAAAAGAGACGTGCCAACGACAACCTTGGTCGGCATGCCAAGCAGGTATATCATGGCAGGCACCATGATGAAGCCGCCGCCGACGCCCATGATCGCGGCAAGGATGCCAACAAGCACACCGACGATGATCGGAGGGATCACCGAGATATAGAGACCCGAGGTGCGAAACCGCATCTTGAAGGGCAGACCGTGAATCCAGTTATGCTTCTTGCGCTTGGGAGCCACGCCGGCGCGCGTCTTGCGGATCGCGTTCAGGCTTTCGACGAACATCAGCGAGCCGATGACGCCGAGGAACACAACGTAACAGAGTTTGACCAGAAGATCGACTTGACCGAGGCTCTTGAGGTAGTTGAAGACCCCGACACCCAGCGCGGCCCCAATGAGACCTCCGACCAGCAACACCGTTCCCATCTTGAGATCGACGGTTTTGCGCCTGAGATGCGCCAGAACGCCGGAGAAAGACGAGGCTACAATCTGGTTCGCTTCAGTTGCCACAGCCACGGCGGGGGGGATGCCGATGAAGAACAGAAGGGGCGTCATCAAGAAGCCGCCACCAACACCGAACATGCCGGACAGCACGCCGACCATCCCGCCTAGGCCAAGCAGCAGGAAAGCATTGACCGAGACTTCGGCGATGGGGAGATAGATTTGCATGTTTGTGCATAGACCCAACCTTTGCCCCGTTTCAAGCGATGCGGTGCCGCAGGTGCAAAAAGGACTTATGATTGTAAGTTAACTGGACTCAGGCAAAAGCGGGGTGATGCGCCAACGCATCACCCGTTTCCGTTGACGGAAACGCCAGCTTAATCCGACTGTCAGCGTTCCTTGACGTAGGGCTCGCCACCGGCGCGCGGCGGGATCGCCTTGCCGACGAACCCGGCGAGGATCACCACGGTCAGGATATAAGGCAGGGCATCCATGAACTGCACCGGCACGACAAAGGCCCCAAGGTCGATGTTCTGATACCGCAGCGCTACGGCCTGAAGTAGTCCGAAGAGCAGGCAGGCATAAAGCGCATACCAGGGCCGCCACTTGGCAAAAATCAACGCGGCCAACGCGATGAACCCGCGCCCGGCGGTCATGTCCTTGACGAAACCAGCCTGCAACGCCGTGGCAAGGTAGGCGCCCGCAATGCCGCAGAGCACGCCGCAGATGCCCACTGCAACATAGCGCAGGCCGACAACTGAGATGCCCGCAGTATCGACGGCCTCGGGCGCTTCACCCACTGCGCGCAGACGCAGGCCGAAGCGTGTCCGGTAAAGCAGCCACCATGTCAGGGGCACCATGGCGAAGGCGACATAGACAAGAATCGAGTGGCCTGAAATCAGCTCGGCATAGATCGGTCCAATGAGCGGGATACCCGCCATAGCCTCCACTCCGGGAAGGGTGATTGCCTCGAACCGTCCCGCGCCGATCAGCGACGGGGTTCGGCCACCCTGGCTGAACCAGTCCTGAGCGATCAGGACCGTGAGACCCGCCGCGAGAAAGTTGATCGCAACGCCCGAGATCAGCTGGTTTCCCCGGAAGGTGATCGATGCCAGCCCGTGCAGGACCGACAGCGCCAGTGACGCAAGGATGCCTGCGCCAAGCCCCATCCACACGTCTCCGGTGATCGCGGCAATGGCGGCGGAGAAGAACGCGGCGGCGAGCATCTTGCCCTCTAGGCCGATGTCAAAGATGCCGGCACGTTCGCTGAAGAGGCCCGCAAGGCAGGCCAGCAGCAACGGTGTGGCCAGACGGACAGTGCTGTCGAGCACCTGAAGCAGAGTTGCGAAATCCATCAGGCTTTCCTCCGGGAGGCGAGGAAGAGTTTTTCAAGCGGCATCCGCACCATGTTGTCGAGCGCACCTGTGAAGAGGATCACCAGCGCCTGAATGACGACGATCAGTTCGCGTGGAATGTTGGTCCAGAGCGCCAGTTCTGCGCCCCCTTGGTAGAGGAAGCCGAACAGCAGCGCGGCCAACAGCACACCCAACGGATGTGAGCGGCCCATCAGCGCCACGGCGATACCGATGAACCCGGCACCTTCGGTTGCATTCATCACAAGGCGTTCCGCCTCACCCATGGTGGTGTTGAGCGCCATCATCCCGGCAAGTCCACCCGAGATTAGCATGGCGACCACGGTGATCTTGACCGGGCTGATGCCAGCGTATTTCGCCGCTGATTCCGACTGACCAAAGGCGCGGATTTCGTAACCCAGCTTGGTGCGCCAGATCAGCAGCCAGACCACGAGGCACATCGCGATGGCCAAGAAGAATGTCACATTCGCGGGCGCGCCCCGGAACATGGCGGTTTCGGCGGTCGAGAACATGTCCTGGAAGGTGGGCAGTTTCGTCGCTTCGGGGAAACGGGCCGTGGCCGGGTCCATTGCGCCTTGCGGACGCAGGATGTTCACCAGCACGTAATTCAGCAGGGCGGCGGCGATGAAGTTGAACATGATCGTGGTGATCACGATATGGCTGCCGCGCTTGGCTTGCAGATAGGCCGGGATCAGCGCCCAGAGTGCGCCGAAGATGGCGGCTGACACGGTTGCGCCCACAAGTGCCACATACCAGTTCGGCCATGGGATATAGAGACAGGCGAGCGCCACACCCAAACCACCGATCATCGCCTGTCCTTCGCCACCGATGTTGAACAGCCGTGCATGGAAGGCGACGGCCACGGCAAGGCCGGTGAAGATGAAGTTGGTCGCGTAGTAGAGCGTATATCCCCAGCCAGAAGACCGCATGAGCGCGCCGTCGACCATCAACTTGAACGCGGCAACCGGGTCTTCGCCGATACCGATGATGACGAGCGCCGACAGGATCGCGGCAAGGATGAGCGTGATCAGGGGGACAAGGACCGCGTCGGCCCAGCCGGGCATCTTATCCATTTTTGTCGCTCTCCTCGGGGTCAATCTTGGTGTCGGGAGCCTTGGGCCTTTCCGGCGTCGACTGGTGGATCGTCGCGCTGAAACCGCCAATGCTGATCGAGTCCGTTTTAGCGGGCGGCGTTTCGATATCGATCGGATCGGTGCTGACCGAAATCGACTCTTCTTCCTTTGCGATGGGCGGAGGGCTGTCCGGGTCCGGCGCAGCAACGTTCTCGGTCACCATCGCATCCTCGCTGGCCTTGGACTCGGCGGTGAGTTCTGCCGCTGGCTCTTCGGCCGGAGCCTCGGGCGTGACTGTCTCGGTTTCTACCGGCGCATCATCCTGCGCGTCCGCGTCCGCTTCGGGCGCATCTGCTTCTGCGGCCTCTTGCACCTCTTCCTCGGTCATCGCCATCGGCGATGCAGGCATGGTCGCATGCGCCGTGTCAGTGATCCCGGCCATCAGGAGACCCAGTTCCTGTTCGTTGGTCTCTGAAGGGATTCGTTCGCCCATGATCTGGCCGTCGAACATCACCGCGATACGGTCGGAGAGCGAGAAGATCTCGTCGAGTTCGACCGACACCAACAGGATCGCCTTACCCTCGTCGCGCAGGCGGATGATCTGTTGGTGGATGAATTCGATGGCCCCAATGTCGACACCGCGGGTCGGCTGGCCGACCAACAGAATATCCGGGTTGCGCTCAATCTCGCGCGCCAGAACGATTTTCTGCTGGTTGCCGCCCGAGAAATTGCGCGCAGCCAGCTTGGGGTTCGGCGGGCGCACGTCAAAGCGCTCCATCTTGGCGGCTGCTTCGGCCTTGATCGCGGCATTGTCCATCAGCGGGCCGCTTTGGATCTTGGGATCGCGGTGGTATCCGAAAACGGTGTTTTCCCATGCCGCAAAGGACATGATCAGACCCTCACGGTGCCGGTCTTCGGGCACATGGGCGATGCCCCGCGCGCGGCGCGATTGACCGTCTGAATGCTTCCCGGTGAGGTCGATCTGCTGCCCGTTCACACGGATCGTGCCGGTGGCGTTGGCATAGCCGCCCAATACCTCGAGCAGTTCGGACTGGCCGTTGCCAGCCACCCCGGCGATGCCAAGGATTTCGCCCGCCCGCACATTGAGCGAGATGCCCTTGAGCCGTGCGACGCCCTTGTCGTCGGTGAGGCGCAGGTTTTCGACTTCGAGGATCGGCTTGCCCGGTTCGGCGGGTTTCTTGTCGACTTGTAGCAGCACCTTGCGTCCGACCATCATCTCGGCGAGCCGTTCCGGGCTGGTTTCCGAGGTCTTGACCGTCGCCGTCATCTCGCCACGGCGCATCACCGACACGGTGTCCGTGGCTTCCATGATTTCGCGCAGCTTGTGGGTGATCAGGATGATCGTCTTGCCCTCTTTGCGCAGGTTGTCGAGAATGCGGAAAAGGTGGTCGGCCTCGGCGGGCGTCAGAACGCCGGTCGGTTCGTCGAGGATCAGGATGTCGGCCTGACGGTAGAGCGCCTTGAGGATCTCGACGCGCTGCTGGTGGCCGACACTGAGGTTCTCGATGATCGCGTCAGGGTCGACGTTCAGTTCGTATTCTTCGGCCAGTTGCTTCAACACGCCGCGCGCCTTGTTCAGCGAGGGGCGGAGCAAAGGGCCATCCTCGGCGCCGAGGATCACGTTCTCCAGAACTGTGAAATTCTGAACCAGCTTGAAGTGCTGGAACACCATGCCGATGCCCGCCTTGATCGCGGCCTGGCTGTCGGGGATCTGGGTTTCCTTGCCATTGATGAAAATCTGGCCGGAATCAGCTTTGTAAAAGCCGTAAAGGATCGACATCAGGGTCGATTTGCCAGCGCCGTTTTCACCGATGATACCGTGAATCGTGCCGGGTTTCACGCTGATCGAGATGTTCTTGTTGGCCTGAACCGGGCCGAATGCCTTGGAAATGCCCTTGAGCTGGATGGCAGGCGGGACCGACGCGAGCAGCGGGTCCGTTTCGGGGGCGGCAACAGCGGTATTCATGGACTATCCCTGCATCAGTCTTCGGGTCTGTCGCCCGATACATGGCGGAGCGGCCGTGACCGGCCGCTCCGTACATCTACGCGTGATCTGAACGGATCAGAAGCTCAGCGCGGGGCAGCTGTCGTCGGACATGTAGTCGTGCACAGCAAGCTCACCGCTGGCGATCTTGGCGGATGCTTCGTCAACAGCAGCCTTCATTTCGGCGCTGACGAGCGCTTCGTTGTGCTCGTCCAGAGCGTAACCGATGCCGCCATTGGCGATGCCCATGACGTTGATGCCGGTTTCCAGATCGGTGCCCGATTTCATCGCGTCATACACCGCATTGTCCACGCGCTTCATCATGGAGGTCAGAACCTGACCCGGGTGCAGGTAGTTCTGGTTGCTGTCCACACCAATCGACAGGATGTTTTCGTCAGCAGCGGTCTGGAGCACACCCACGCCTGTGCCGCCAGCAGCGGCATAGACCACGTCAGCACCCTGGCTGATCTGCGCCTTGGTCAGCTCGGAGCCTTTCACCGGGTCGTTCCATGCGGCGGGCGTTGTGCCGGTCATGTTGGCCACAACGGTGGCATCCGGGTTCACGGCCTTGACGCCCTGCGCGTAGCCGCAGGCGAACTTGCGGATCAGCGGAATGTCCATGCCGCCGATAAATCCGACCGTGCCGGATTCAGACGCCATCGCGGCCATCATGCCGACGAGGTAGGAACCTTCATGCTCGTTGAACACAACGGAGCGTACGTTCGGCGAGTCAACCACCATGTCGATGATCGCAAACTTGGTGTCCGGATAGTCGGGGGCCACTTCGGACAGGACGTTGCCGAAGGCGAAACCGGTCATGACGATCGGGTTGTTGCCATTCTCGGCAAAGCGGCGCAGCGCCTGTTCGCGCTGGGCTTCGGACTGAAGCTCGATCTCGCGGAAGGTTTCGCCGGATTCCTCGGCCCAACGCACAGCGCCGTTGAATGCGGCTTCGTTGAACGATTTGTCAAACTTGCCGCCCAGATCGAAGATCAGCGCAGGTTCGGCAACAGCCGCGCCAGCGGTCATAGCCAGTGCGGCGGCGGCACCGTAAAGTTTGGTCATAAGGGTCATTTGCAGCTCCCAGGTGTTGGACTTCGACGGCTTGATTGCGTCGATTGGTTAGATCGGTTGATCAGAGTCAATTAAGGCTGTACGCGAAAGATAGTTCAACCGCTTTTTGTGCCAGAGCCTTGTGACGTTGGCGCAGGATCGCCTTGACCTTGCGCAATGGCCAGCGAAAGCAGCGCAGCGTCATCTTTTGTGCCGTCACGCAGCGTATAATAGCCGCGCCTCGTGCCGACGGGTGCGAATCCCCTTGCGGCGTAAAACCCCTTCGCTGGGTGGTTTCGCTCTGCGACCTCCAGAAAGATGCGGGTGATCCCAAGTTGCGTTGCCTTAAGGATGAGTTCTGAAAGGAGCGTCGATGCCACGCCTTGGCGCTGTCGCGCGGGATCTGTCGCAATCGCAAGGATTTCGGCTTCATCAGCAACCAGTTGCGCGATCAGAAATCCGTGATCGTGCGCGAGTAGGTGGCTGTACGGGCTGTCGAGAGTCGTCGCGATGTCCTGCGCGGACCACGGCCGCATCTGGTCATAGGCCCGGTCCATCAGCGCAGCCAAGTCTTCGGGTGTCACGACAGGATCACCGGGGCCGTATCGCGGGCAGGCGCTGCGTCGGCGGGTTTGACATAAAGTGGTTTGGGTCGATCCGCCGTCGCGGCATCGCGAAGCGCCGCAACTTCGGCCAATGCGGCGATCAGCCGGTGTGGATCGTCAGACTGCACCGCATCCGGTGCGTCGCAGCTTGCGACAAGCGCCGCTGCTTTTCCGGGCTGCTGCGCATAGAGCATGTCGCGCGGCGCTGCCACGGCGACTGTTTTGTCTGGCTGTAGGTGATGCAGCGCGTCCAGTGTCGAGACACCGATGGCTGGAATGCCGAGGCCCAAGGCAAGGCCGCGTGCCGCAGCGACGGAAATGCGGATGCCGGTGAAATTGCCGGGGCCGATGCCGACGCCGATACGGGTCAGGTCGGACCATCTCTTGCCCTTGCGAGCGAGGAAGTCTTCGAGCATCGGCATCAGGTGTTCGGCCTGACCACGGGCCATCTCGTCCACATGGGTCGCCATAACGCGGCCGTCGCAAAACAAAGCGGCTGCGCAATGCGCAGCCGATGTGTCGAAGGCCAGAAGTGTCGTGTCAGACGGCAACCGGGCGCACCTCGGTCACTTCCGGAATGTAGTGACGCAGCAGATTCTCGATTCCCATCTTGAGCGTCAGGGTCGAAGATGGGCAGCCAGCGCAGGCACCTTGCATGTGCAGGTAGACCACACCCCGGTCAAAGCCGTGGAACGTGATGTCGCCACCATCCTGCGCCACGGCGGGACGTACGCGGCTGTCCAGCAATTCCTTGATCTGACCCACAATCTCGCCATCTTCGCCAGAGTGCTCCGCATGGCCGGACGGCGCTTGCGCGTCACCTGCCATCACCGGATCTCCGGACTGGAAATGCTCCATGATCGCGCCCAGAAGCGCGGGCTTCAGGTGGTCCCAATCGGTGCCATCGTCCTTGGTGACGGTGACGAAGTCATGTCCGAAGAACACGCCTTTCACGCCAGAGACTGCGAACAGCCGCGTTGCCAGAGGCGAAACCGACGCGCCTTCGGCTGTCGGAAAATCGGCGGTGCCCATGTCGAGCACGGTCTGGCCGGGCAGGAACTTGAGCGTGGCGGGGTTCGGCGTGGATTCAGTCTGAATAAACATGGCGGCGCCTCCTGATGGGTGCGTCATATATGCGGTGCCGAAGGTTCATCGTCAAGGATTAGAACCGTTCTAAGTTTTGCCGAAGTCAGGCTGCACACTCTAGCGAATGGGAAGCAGGGTGACGCTAAAGTCACCCGACACGGGCATCGGCGCGGATAGATCGATGGTCCGTCCGAAATCCCCACTTTGTCCCAGTGTTCCTGTGAACGTCCCGGTGACGCGCAACAGGTCGCCGTCGAGGGCGCTGTCAGTCACCATGACCGTCAGACCACCGCTGTCGCCCCGCCCATACCAGCGTTCGAAATCCGCATCCCCGGTTCTGCGCAGCAACGACATTTCCGGCAGTTGCGCGCTATTCCGCAACAGGTCGAAAGCCAGTCTGAGGGATTGGAAACGCTTCCAGGTTTCCAGATCGGAGGGCCGCGAGAAAATGCTGACCCTGATGAAGCCTTGTGTACCGGTCCAATCGCTATGACCCGCGCTCAGCGGCAGTTCCAGGGTTTGATCCGCCAGAGTGAGCGTGATCAGCCCGTCTTCCTTGGCGGCCGCTATGGATGCCGCAAACAGGCTGTAGCCAAAGCAGAGTGCAACCAAATTGCGTCGAAAGCAGAAACCCGAAAAAGCAGTCACTATACCCTCCTACGTCTTGTCGCGGACACGGTGTTTGGCCGTGTCACCACCTGACGCAAAGGGATGTGTCAGGTGATTGCTTCGAGCCGTTCCTTGGACAGTTCGCCCGGCACGATCGTAATCGGGATCGGCAGGCTGCCCGCGTTTTTGGTCAGCGCGGTCACCAGCGGGCCGGGGCCTTTTTTGCCGGTGTTGGCGCCCAGCACCAAAACGCCGATATCCGGATCAGCCTGCACTTGGGCGATGATCTCGGTCACGGCTTCACCTTCACGGATGACCAGTTCTGGGTCGACCCCTTGCTTGTCGCGCATCCATTTCGCGAAGACCTCGAAATGCGCGTGAATGCGCTCGCGCGCCTCTTCCCGCATCACTTCGCCCACACCGATCCAGTGATTGAACTCGTCCGCCGGGATGATCGACAGAATCTCGACCCCGCCACCCGTATTGGCCGCCCGCATCGCTGCAAAGCGCATCGCATTCAGGCATTCGCGGCTGTCATCCAGCACAACAAGAAACTTACGCATAGATGTTCTCCCGCAGGGGATCATGACGTAGTAGACCTGCCCGCGCAATAGATGTTGCTTTTGACGTTGCGGTTTACGCGGGTTGCGCAGAGTGCGCCCAGTCCCAATACATCTCGCGCACCCGGCGCGTGACGGGGCCAACCTGGTACGACGTGTCTTCGAAGCCGACCACCGGCGTCACCTTGTTCATATTGCCGGACAGGAACACTTCGTCCGCCGCCTCGAAATCGGCGAAGCTCAGAACGGTTTCGTGCACTTTCGTGCCATCCGCGCGCAGATTGGTCATGTGCCGCGACCGGGTGATCCCGGCAAGGAAGGTGCCGTTTGCGATAGGGGTGAACACCTCTCCGTCCTTGACCATGAACACGTTGGCGGTTGCACTTTCGGCCACATTGCCCATGGCGTCCGTCACAAGCGCGTTCTGGAACCCGCGCGACCGCACCTCGGCCAGCATCCGTGCGTTGTTGGGATAAAGACAGCCCGCCTTGGCGTTCACCACCGAGCTTTCCAAGACAGGGCGGCGGAATTGCGTTTTGCCCAGCGTGACACTGGCCGTTTCAGGCGCCATCGGGATTTCTTCGAGGCAGATGGCAAAGCCGGTCTTGCCCGGCTGCGGGACAATCGCGGTCATGTCGCCGTCAATCGCCCAGTACATCGGGCGGATATAGACGGCCGTGTCCTTGGGGTAGGCGCGCAGACCGTCCCAAACGATCTGCACCATGTCCTCGGCGCTGACTGTCGGCGTCACCATCAGGGCCTCGGCCGAACGGTTGACGCGTTGGCAATGGGCCAGAAGATCGGGGGCGACACCATTCACGTAACGTGCGCCATCGAAAACGCCGCTGCCCAGCCAAGCGCCATGGTCGGCGGCATTCATCACGGCGACATCGCCATTGTGCCAGGTGCCGTTGAAATAGGTGTGGATGTTCTTGCCGGTTGCCATGGCGACCTCCCTCTTTTGCAGCGCACGTTAGGTGCGCGGCAGAGGAAGGTCCATACCGGGCGAGCAGCTCGGCGAGTCAGGCCACTTCGAGCAGCAGCGCCTCTAGGTCGAGCGGCGTATTGACCATGTCGAGTTGGCCGCTCGCATCCCGTGGCCACTCGCCCTCGGGCCGATCGCGGTAAATCTCGATCCCGTTGCCATCCGGGTCACTGAAATAGATCGCTTCGCTCACGCCGTGATCGGCAGCACCTTCGATCTCGACGCCCGCATCCAGTACGGATTTGAACGCCTGCGCCAAGGCAGCCCGATCTGGATAGAGAAAGGCGACATGGAACAGACCCGCGCTGCGCTTTGGGGCGGGGGAACCGTTCTTGCTGAACCACGTGTTCAGCCCGATATGGTGATGGTACCCACCTGCTGACAGAAATGCCGCCTGATCGCCGTAGCTTTGGGTCACGTCGAGGCCCATTACGTCTCGATAGAAGGCGATGGAGCGGTTCAGGTCTGTGACTTTGAGGTGGACGTGCCCGATGGACATGCCGGGATGCGCTTTGGTCATGGTCTTTCCTTTCGACCGTTTAGACCAATTTACGTCTGCGCGCCTTTGCAGGGAAGAGTAAAAGGCGCGCAAGTTCTGTGCGTGAATGCGAAGATTAAGACACCATGCCGATGATCTCGTAGGTCTTCTTGAGGATCGGTGCCGCAATCGCGCGTGCGCGGTCGGACCCCTTGCTCAGGATCGCGTCGATCTCATCAGGTTCCTGCATGAGCCGCGCCATCTCGGTCGAGATCGGAGACAACTTTGCGACGGCCAGATCCGAAAGCATCGGTTTGAATTCCGAGAACGGCTTGCCGCCCACATCGCGCAGCACGGCCTCGACCGACTGATCCGCCAGTCCGGCGTAGATGTTGACGAGGTTGCGCGCTTCGGGACGGCCTTCCAGCCCTTCGACTTCGGAAGGCAGCGCATCGGGGTCTGTCTTGGCCTTGCGGATCTTCTGCGCGATGGCATCGGCATCGTCGGTCAGGTTGATCCGGCTCGCATCCGACGGGTCAGATTTGGACATCTTCTTGGACCCGTCGCGCAGGCTCATCACGCGCGTTGCCGCACCTTCGATCACCGGTTCGGTGACCGGAAAGAAGTCCACGCCGTAATCGTGGTTGAACTTGATCGCGATGTCGCGGGTCAGTTCCAGATGCTGTTTCTGGTCTTCGCCGACCGGCACATGGGTCGCGTGATAGACAAGGATGTCCGCGGCCATCAGCGCCGGATAGGCAAACAGGCCGAGGGACGCATTCTGCGTGTTCTTGCCTGCCTTATCCTTCCACTGGGTCATCCGCTGCATCCAGCCCATGCGGGCGATGCAGTTGAAAATCCACGCCAATTGCGCGTGTTCTGCGACCTGGCTCTGATTGAAGAGGATGGATTTCGCCGGATCAAGGCCCGAGGCGATATAACCTGCCGTCAACTCGCGGGTCTGGCGGCGCAGCACGTCGGGTTCGAACAGGGTAGCCGTGATCGCATGCAGATCGACGATGCAATAAATCGTCTCGTAATCCTCGTCCTGCTTTTCGACGAAGCGCTTGATCGCGCCAAGATAATTGCCCAGCGTCAGCCCCCCTGAGGGCTGAATCCCCGAGAAAATGCGGGGTGTGAACGCGGGAGAGGTTTGGACCCCCTCGGACATGGCAAAACTCCATCTGGCAAAACTGGTGCTGGTGCCTTACCCATGACCCCAAGTGCCGTCAAGCAAGGGCCAGAGCAGTGAGCCATCCGCATAATGAACCGCCGTTGAACCCGTTGCCGCCCGTGGTGATCGCGCTGTTCCTTGTCATCGTGGGGCTTGAGGTGGTTTTCACTCTCGGTGCGCGGGGTCTGATCGGTGGTCCGGGGGCCGTGGGGTGGCGTCTTGGCACGTTGGAACGCTTTGCCTTTTCTGCCGAAATTTTTGACTGGATGCGCGAGGCCGGGCGTTGGCCTATTGAGCATGTGATGCGGTTCGTCTCGTATCCGTTTGTGCATGCCAGCTTTACCCATGCGCTGTTTGCCGGAGTGATGCTGCTGGCGCTTGGCAAGATGGTGGGCGAGGCAATGGGCAGCTTTGCCGTGGTGCTGATTTTCTTTGTTTCTGCTGCAGGAGGTGCGCTGGTCTATGCGTTTGCCGTGAGAAGCTCGATGCCGTTGATCGGCGCGTTTCCTGCCGTTTATGGCTTGATCGGCGGTTTCACTTATCTGCTTTGGCTGCGACTGGGTCAGTTGGGTGAAAAGCAGATCCGGGCCTTTACATTGATCGGCTTCCTTTTGGCCATCCAATTGATTTTCGGACTGCTTTTCGGGGCGAATTACGAATGGGTCGCGGATCTGGCAAGCTTTGCCATCGGCTTCGCGCTGTCCACCATTCTGGTGCCCGGCGGATTGGCGAAACTGGTCGACCGGTTGCGTCAGCGCAGCTAGCGGCGGCGGAACGCGTCGCGGAATTCACGCAGAGAAAAGGCTCCGATGGCCTGTCCGATCAGCGCGTAGCTGATCATTCCGAGACCGATCAGGATCGTCAGCGCGATGAACCGAATACCCGCCATGGCAAGGAACGGACCCAGCACAACCGTACCGCCCCAGAGCACAGCACCCATGGCTCCTGATGCAAGGCAGACCCGCCAGATGCGTCGACGGAAGCGGTCGTCGAAGCGGGCGACATCCCCCAACTTGCGACCACCTTGCGCCAGCATCCAGACCATCACCCATCCGGCAAGCGTGGTGGCAATCGCGGGTGCGATCCAACCTATGAGTGGCGCCAGTCCGATGGCGACGCCTGCGTTCACGATCATTGCCCACACCGCAAAGCGGAAAGGCGACTTGGTGTCTTCGCGCGCAAAGAACAGTGGCTGCAGAACTTTCTGCAAAACAAAGGCCGGAAGCCCCAAACCGTAAATCGCGACCGCGACCGCGATGGCGGCGGAATCGTCCGCGCCGGTGGCACCTCGTTCGAACAGGACCGAGACCAGAGGCAGGGGGATCACCACGAGGGCCACCGCTGCCGGGATCGTGAGGGCCAGCGACAGCTCCCCGGCCCGCGAGAACGCATGTTTGGCACCGCTGTCATCCTGCGCGCCGAGCCGTCGGGAGAGGTCGGGCAGAAGCACGATCCCAACCGCAATCCCAACCACGCCGAGGGGCAATTGATACAGACGGTCCGCGGCATAGAGCCAGCCAACCGCCTTGTCGAAATGCGAGGCAACCTGTTGACCGACAAGCAGATTGATCTGCATCACGCCCCCGGCAAGGGCGGCGGGAATGGCAACGACGACCAGCCGCTTCATCTCGGGTGTCCAACGGGGGCGGGTTGGGCGGAGGCGGATGCCCGCGCGATCGGTTGCGACCCAGACAAGGGCGAGTTGGGCGATGCCCGCAACAGGCACGGTCCAGACAAGCCAGCGGATCACTTCGCCGCCGGCGTAGGCGGCCCAAACCATTGATGCGCATACGAAAATATTCAGAAATACAGGCGCAGCGGCGGCCGCGGCAAAGCGGCCCGTGGCGTTCAGGACGCCGGAGAACAGCGCGGTCAGGGACATCAACAGGATGTAGGGAAAGACGATCCGGCCATAGTCGACGGTCAGTTCGAACCGGGCATCGCCGACGAACCCTCCCGCGGTCAGCCAGACCAGAGCGGGCATGAAGATCATCGCGATGGCACTCAGGATCAGGAGCACGAAGGCCAGCCCGGACAAGGCTTGAGTGGCAAATCCGATGGGGTCGTCATCGACCTCTAGCCGCTTGGAAAACATCGGAACGAAGGAGGCGTTGAACGCCCCTTCGGCGAAGAAGCGGCGGAACATGTTGGGCAGGCGGAACGCGGCGACGAAGGCGTCCATGACCGGGCCGGGGCCAATGAAAGCGAGGATCATGACCTCGCGCAGCACGCCCAGAATACGGCTCATCAATGTCCAGAAGCCGACGGTGAGAACTCCGGAAATGAGGCGGATGGGTTTCATGCGGGCTCCTTGCGCGTGACGACCGGGGTAGAGCAGAAATCATCCGGCGAAAAGAGCCTGTTGTACGGTTTGGGGACATGTACCGTACGCTTTACGCCCTGCTTTGTGCCTGTTTCCGGGGTTTTGAGCGGGATTTGGCGGGGGACCGATCCAAGCGTACGGATCGTGGGCTTGAACCGCACGATTCATCCGTACGGTTTGCCGATTTTTCCGCCACATTCCGCAACGCGCCCTGCGCTTACGATTTGTCAACGCTTTCGCGTCAGCATGGCCTGATCCGCAAAGATGGGATTCGGCCGTGTATTTCTACAATCTCTCTCCGATCGAGGACATCAACACCGACTGGCTGCGCCGCCATTTACGGCTCGTGCTGGAGGAGGTGAACCATGGGGCACGCTATGCCATCTTGCGGCGCGGTCGACCTGTGGCGGGGCTTGTGCCCGTATCCGAAGCACGGGCCCTGTTCGAAGCGACGCGGGCTGACAGGAAGTATCGCGACATTCAGCAGGATATGAACAGGCGCGACGAAGATCGTCTTAGGCAGGCCGTTGCAGATGCAGGCCCGGCGGAACAGCGGTATTATCGAGAGCGTTATGGCAGGGTTTGATCCTGCGTGGACATTCCGCCGGATTGCCGCGCTTTTGGTTGGGGCAATCCGGTTTGTTCATCGCGTCATATGTGGGTTCGCGACGCGCTCAGACGATGTCGGCAAACGGGTTGCTGATCACTCCAACAACCGGCATCAGCAGATCGGTGCTGCTCGCTTCGGCCTCGACCAAGGACGCATCCGAAAGCGCCTGCGCAGCGGCAAGACTTTCGGCGCTGCCGTCGAACGCATCCATCACGGAATTTGCGGCGGTCAGGTTGTTCTGGCCCTGGATCACCGCGAAGTAGAGGCCAAGATCAGTTTTGGCGTCGATATAGGCGACATCAGCGGGCGACCCTGTCGCGGCGCGTGCCCCTTCCAGAAGATCAAGGATGAACCCGCTCTCGGTGACATTGCCCGAGGCCAATTGACCGGTCCAGAAATCGAACCCGGCCTGATCCGGGTTTCTGCCCAACACGTTGTTGTAGACGGCGGTGACGAAATCGCCATCGCTGACCCCGGAATAGAGCGCGACGGTTTCCGGCTGAGTGAAGAAGAGATCGGCAATCGCTTCGAAGGAAAAGCCGTTTTTCTGGAAAGCCGTTGCCCAGAAGGACAGACCCAGCGCATCCGCAGCGCGGTCGAAATAGGCGATGTAGAGTTCGGTCAGGGTGGTGAGATTGGCAGCGGAGATCAGGCCGATCCCATCATGTTTGTCGAGGTCCAGTTGCACGCCGCCTTCGGTGACGATGGTTTCCACCCGCAACAGCGCAGTGTCCCCGCGTGTATCGGTGCGGTCGGTGGCGGTGGTGACGCTGCCGTTGAAGGTCAGCGTCATGTCGCCCTGCGCAACAGAGTCGAAGCGGACCGTGTCACGCCCGTCGCCGCCGTCAATGCTGTCTGCGCCGTTCAGGTCGGCGATGAAGAGGTCATCCCCTTCGTAGAGCCGGACAAGCTGTGCCACCGGTCCGTCTGTGACCATGTCGGCACGATCGGTGGCGAAGAGAACGGTCAGGTCAGGGAGTGCGGTGAAATTGATTGTTTCGGCAGACCCGAAGCCGTCATTGGCGACGACCCCTGTGGCGAAATCAAGATCAAGCCCGGCGGTGGCATCGCTGAAAAGGAAATCCAGGATTGGAAGTCCGTCGCCTGGATCAATGTTGTAGACATCTGCCCCGGGACCCCCGATGAGGGCCACGACCTGGCCGGCAGTCAGGCGAACGGTGTAGGTATCGGCGTCGCTGGTCCCCTCAAGCCCGAGGTAATGCCCAAGCGCGCCAGCGACATTCTGCAGAGTGTCGGTGAACCCGGTCGAGGTGATCGTTCCGGTGTTGGTCACGCCGTCGATGTCGAAGGTCACCGGGGTGTCGATACCGTCGTAATCAAGGATGAAGCCGGGTTCATCGGTGCCTTCAGGCACGTCAAAGGCGATGGTGTCATTACCGGGGCTGCCGATGATGCGGTCGCCATCACTGTTGCTTGCGCCGGTGCTGATAACGTCATTGCCCGCCCCGCCCTGGACGTCATCGTCGAAGGGCGATCCGATAAAGATGATCGGTTTGGTGATCAGGGGCAGAAAATTGGCCCAGGTCACTTCCTGATTGAAACCGCCCTGTCCACCGCTGACATCGACGACGATCTGCGCGGAACTGTTGAAGAGTTCCGCGACGCCGGAATAGTCCGACCGGGTGTCGATGTCGATCAGGGCATCCTGGAACGCCTGCGCCGACCAGCTGATATTGCTGATCGTGGCCTGTTCGATGTTCAATCCGTTGAACACCATGGACGTGATCACGCCGGACAGGAAACTGCCCTGGGCGTCCGCGCTGAACCCTATGCCTTGCAGCACCACGTTCACATTCGCCTGCGTGAACACCGTATGGGTCAACACCGCTTCGGTCGGCGAAATGGACGTGAGCGCAATGCTGAGCGCCCCTGTTCCATCAAGGAAAGACTGTCGCAGAAAATTGGAGTTGTTGCCGGTAAAGGTGAATTGCATGCGGCTTTCCTCAGACTGGATGTGGTGACCTATTCCTTGGCCCGCGCCGCGCCTTCCGAAATCGCCGTGCGCAGTTTGGTTTCAAGGGATTTCTGTTTGCTTTCCGAATGGAATTTGAGGCCGAACATGTCCTTGACGTAGAACGTGTCGACCACCTGTTCGCCATAGGTCGCGATGACGGCAGACGCGATGTAGACATTGGCGTTGGCCAGCGTGCGGGTCAGATCGAACAGCAGACCGGGGCGATCGCGGGTGTCGACCTCGATGATCGTGTAAATCTCGGATCCTTCGTTGTCGAAGGTGATCGAGGTCGGCACGTTGAAGGCACGTTCGCGCTTCTTCATCTTGTCGCGCGGCTTGATTGCCTCGCGCGCGACGATGTCGCCGCGCAGGGTCTTGGCGATCATGTCGCGCAGGCGGGGAATGCGGGCGTCTTCGTAGGGCGAGCCGTCGCTGTCCTGGATCCAGAAGGCGGCCGTGGCAAAGCCATCCTTGGAGGTAAAGGTGCGCGCGTCGACCACGTTGGCCCCGACCAGCGCCACTGCACCGGCGAGGCGCGAGAAGATCCCGGGGTGATCCGAGAGGGCAAAGCAGACGCGGGTCGCGTCGCGGTCTTCGTCGGGATGGATGTCAATGCGGATCTCGTTGTCGCCGATGTCGCGCAGAAGATTGGCGAAGACCTTGTGGGCGGTGACGTGCAGACCCTGCCAATAGGGCGGATAGTGGCGCGCGGTCTCGATGCGCAGGTCCTTGGCGTCCCAGCCCTGAAGCGCGTCGCGCAGGGCCTTCTTGGCCTCGGTGCCGCGGTTTTCGCGGTTGAGTGCTTCCATCCCGTCTTCAAGCGCGCGGCGGGTCTGGCGGTAGAGCGCGCGGATCAGCACTGCCTTCCAGTTATTCCAGGTGCCTGGGCCCACGCCGCGGATGTCGCAGACGGTGAGCACACAAAGCAGGTCGAGCCGTTCGCGGGTCTGCACCGCCTTGGCGAAATCGCGCACGGTGCGCGGATCGGCGATGTCGCGCTTCTGCGCCATGTCGGACATCAAGAGATGATAGCGCACCAGCCATTCGACGGTGGCGCATTCCTGTTTGTTGAGGCCCAGGCGCGGTGCCACCTTGCGGGCGATCTTGGCCCCCAGAACCGAGTGGTCTTCGTCGCGGCCCTTTCCGATGTCGTGCAGGAGCAGCGCAACGTAGAGCACCTTGCGGTTGATGCCGTGTTTGAGGATTGAGCTGGCGACGGGCAGGTCTTCCTCGAGATGACCGTTTTCGATCTCGCTCAGGTGCCAGATGCATTGGATCGTGTGTTCGTCCACCGTGTAATGGTGGTACATGTTGAACTGCATCATCGCCACGATCGGCTCAAACTCGGGGATGAAGGCCGACAGGACGCCGAGTTCGTTCATGCGGCGCAGGGCGCGTTCTGGGTTGCCGTGTTTGAGCAGCAGGTCGAGGAAGATGCGCTGGGCCTCTTTGTCTTCGCGCATGTCCTTGTCGATAAGGTGCAGATTGGCGCTGATCAGGCGCATGGCATTGGCGTGGATCAGCAGGCCGGTGCGCAGCGCTTCCTCGAAAATGCGCAGGAGGTTCATCTTGTCGGCAAGAAAGGCCGCATCGTCGGTGATGGCGAGGCGGTTGTTCACCACCTCGTAGCCGTCGCGCGTTTTTGGGACACGCTTGAAGAGCCGCAACAAGAGGGGTGGGTCTTTTTGCTGCGAGGCTTCGAGCGAGGTGAGGAAGATGCGGGTCAGGTCGCCGACGGAGGTGGCGTGGCGGAAGAAATCCTGCATGAAGATCTCGACCCCGCGGCGACCGCCCTTGTCGGTATATCCCATCCGGTCAGCAACCTCGACCTGCATGTCGAAGGTGAGCTGTTCCGTGGCGCGGCCCGTGGCGAGGTGCAGATGGCAGCGCACCGCCCATAGGAAATTCTCGGCCTTGACGAAAGTGGCAAATTCTTCAGCCCGGAACACGCCTGCACGGACCAGTTTGCCGAGATCGTCAGTGTGATGGATGTACTTGGCGATCCAGAACAGCGATTGCAGATCGCGCAAGCCCCCTTTGCCCTCCTTCACGTTGGGTTCGACCATGTAGCGCTGGCCCTGCTTGACGTGTCGCGCGTCGCGCTCGGCGAGTTTGGCATCGACAAATTCTACCTCGGTGCCTTTGAAGAGCGTGTTCCAGAGCTTGGTGTCGAGCTCGGCCGCGAGCGGTTCGTATCCGACCAGAAAGCGGTGTTCGAGCATGGCGGTGCGGATTGTGAAATCATCAGCACCCAGCCGCAGGCAGTCTTTGACGGTGCGGGATGAATGGCCGACCTTCAGCTTGAGATCCCACAGGATGTAAAGCATGGATTCGATCACGCTCTCGGCCCATGCGGTGATCTTGTAGGGCGTCAGGAAGAGCAGATCGACATCCGAAAATGGCGCCATCTCGCCACGCCCATAGCCCCCGACCGCCAGAACTGTCAGGCGCTCGCCCTCGGTCGGATTGGGGTTGCGGTGGACGCGTTCGGTGACGATCTCGAATGTCAGTTTGATGAGTTGATCGGTGAGCCACGTGTAGCCCGTTGTGACCGGCAAGGCATTGCGGGGGTTGGCGTCCAGGCGGGCGGCGACAGCCGCGCGGCCGGTTTTCTGCGCGTCCTTGAGAACCGCAACAACCGCGCTGCGGACGTCGCGTTCATCATAGCTGTCACCGACTGCGGCCCACATCGCATCACGAAGGGACGGCACGTCGAGGATGTCGGAGAAATCATCGGAGGCGGCTGGCGCCTCCGAGGGGTTGGTCAGGCTCAGGGATTTAGAAGCCTGCGCCGCCGAAGCCGGATGGGGCTGGGTCAAGGATGGTCACCTGGTTGTTGCGCACGGTCGCCACCGCAAGACCGCGTTCATTGGTTCCGTCCGGGCGCAGGCGGAAGACACCATTCGCCCCCTGGAAACCCGAGTTCTGTGTCAGTGCCCGAGCCGAAAGTGCATCGGAGCGGCCCTGCCGGACGAGCGCGCCGATTGCCGCGATTCCGTCAAAGGCCAAGCCGGCGAGCGGGTGCGGGTCGGTGCCGAACTGCGCCCGATAGCGGCTGTCGAAGGCGTTCTTGGCTGCGGTATCGGGGAGTGCGAAATAGCCGCCCTGTGCGCCCGGCAACGACAGGATTTGCGTCGGAACATCCCAGCGCGCGAGACCCATATATTGGATTGTCGCCGGGCTGAGACCCGCTTCAGGCAGCATTTGCAGCAGCATGGGCAGCGCGCCCGCCGCGTTCGACGTCAGGAACACCGAATCTGCACCGGTGGAGCTGACGGCTGACTGGATACGCGGCACGGCTGATGTCACGCCTTCCTGCGAGAAAGGGAATGATTCGATGGCGGTGACGCGGACACCGTTCTGGGTGGCGGCGGCCTGAATCGCGGCTTTGCCGAATTCGCCCTCCACGTTTTGCGGATGAACGATCACCACCGAATTGCGGCCCTGTCGGGACGCATATCCCAGAAGGCGGTCCGCCGTGTTGCGGAAGGTCGGCCCCAGGACAAAGACGTTGCCGCCAGCAATCGACGGGTTGTTCGAGAAGCTGAGCACGTTGACGCCATTGTCGGCCACGGCAACACCTGCAGCGTTGGCGGCTTCGCCAAAGAGCGGGCCGAGAATGATCTGCGCGCCCTCGGCGACGGCGGTTTCGGCCTGAACGGCGGCGCGCTGTGCATCGCCCGCAGTGTCATAAACCCGCAGGTCGATCTGCACACCGTCAAGCGAGGCCACGGCAAGGCGCGCGGCGTTTTCGAGGCTGGCCGCAACAGCACCTGCGCCGCTGTCGCTGCGCGGGATCAGCAGGGCAACGGGAATCGGCGCATTGGTGTTGACGTTTGGCCCGGAGCCACCACTCGGGGCGGTCATCATCGCAGGATCACAGGCCGCCAGACCCATGAGCGCGGCAACCGCCATTGCTTTGCGCAACAGCTTGCGGGGGGTGGACAAAACAGCCAACATAAAACGCACTCCTTTTGCGCACCGAACAGGATTTGGGCGCGCGACATCAATTGGGGCCGATAATAGACAACGACAAAGGCGGGTCCAGACATGAATTGGCAGACACGCGAGATCGCGCCGGGCCTGTACCTTGTGGCGACCCCGCTGGGCAATGCGCGCGACATCACGTTGCGGGCGCTCGACCTGCTGGCAGGGGCGGATGTGCTTGCGGCGGAGGACACGCGGTCGCTGCGGCGGTTGATGGAGATCCACGGGGTTGCGTTGGGGGACCGGCCACTGGTCGCGTATCACGATCACAACGGGGACCGGGCGCGGCCAAGGCTGATGGCGGCGCTGGAGGCGGGGCAGTCGGTTGTTTATGCGTCCGAGGCGGGCACGCCGTTGATCTCGGATCCGGGATTTGACCTGATGCGCGCGGCGTTGCAGGCGGGTTTTGCCTGTACAACAGCTCCGGGTCCGACGGCGGTTGTGGCGGCATTGACCCTGTCGGGACTGCCGTCGGACCGGTTTCTGTTCGCGGGGTTTCTGCCGAATACGTCGAGCAAGCGGAAGACGGCGCTGGCGGAATTCGTCGGCGTGCCCGCGACCTTGATCTTTTACGAATCCCCCAAGCGATTGGGCGCCATGCTGCGGGACGCGGCCGAAGTTCTGGGGCCGGACCGGGACGCGGTGGTGTGCCGGGAGTTAACCAAGAAATTCGAAGAGCGTTGTGCGGGGTCACTGGCGGATTTATCCACCAGGTATTCGGAAGAAACCCCAAAGGGCGAAATCGTCGTTGTGATTGATCGTGGTGTCGGGGTTGTGACGGATCAGGCGACACTCGACGAGGCGTTGCAGGATGCGCTGACGCGGATGTCGGTCAAGGATGCGGCAACGGAAGTGTCGAAGATGTTCGGTGTGCCACGGCGCGAGGCGTATCAAAGGGCGATGGCGTTAGGGGAACGTTGATTGTTTGGTGGTAGCGTGCAGGGGAAAGGGGTGTGACATGCCATTCGATTTTCTGAACGACCCGGTATCGCCCGACGCAGCATCGCAATCGAAGGATGCGCGCAGAACCAACTATCACGCAGGGCTGAGCGCGGAACAGTCGGTGGCCCGGCATTACGCGGATCGTGGTGCGGTGCTGCGCGAAACACGCTGGCGCGGGCGCTGTGGGGAGATCGACCTGATCCTGTCCGAAGGGGACCGGATTGTGTTTGTCGAGGTCAAGAAAAGCCGCACACATGCGATGGCGGTGCAGCGTGTGACGGCCCGCCAACTTGACCGCATTCTGCGCAGTGCAGAAGATTATCTGGGTCAATGCCCGGCGGGTACGCTGACCGATGCGCGGCTGGATGTGGCGCTGGTGGATGCGCAGGGGGTGATCGACATCATCCCGAATGCCAGCATGGGGCTCTGACGGGCCGATCTTGCACGCCCTTATGGCTTGCGCCATTAGAAAGGGAGAGTTTGCAAGGGGCAGCACATGAAAATCGCGTTTCAGATGGACCCGATCCAGTCGGTCAACATCAATGCCGACAGTTCTTTCCGGTTGGCCGAAGAGGCGCAGGCGCGGGGGCATGAGCTGTTCTTCTACAGCCCGGACAGGCTGGCGTTCGACGAGGGGCGGATCCTTGCCGTGGGGCAGTGGTTCACCGTGCAGCGGGTGCAGGGCGATCATGTGGCGCTTGGACCCGAGGTGCAGGTCGATCTGACGGAGGTGGACGTGGTGTGGCTGCGGCAGGATCCGCCGTTTGACATGCATTAAATCACGTCGACCCACCTTCTGGACCGGCTGAAGGGCAAGCCGCTGGTGGTCAATGCCCCGTTCTGGGTGCGCAATTACCCGGAAAAGCTGTTGGTGCTGGATTTCCCGGATCTCACGCCACCGACGATGATCGCGCGGGATCTGAGCACGATCAAGGCGTTCAAGGCGCGGTATGGGGATGTCATTCTCAAGCCGCTTTATGGCAATGGCGGCGCCGGGGTGTTCCGGTTGGATGCCAATGACCGCAACCTGTCGTCGCTGCACGAGCTGTTCACCGGGTTTTCGCGGGAGCCGCTCATCGTGCAGAAGTTTCTGCCGGATGTGTCGGCGGGGGACAAGCGGGTGATCCTAGTCGATGGGGAAGCGGTTGGGGCGATCAACCGGGTGCCGGCGGCGGGTGAGACGCGGTCGAATATGCATGTTGGCGGGCGTCCCGAGAAGATTGGGCTGACAGAGCGTGATCTGGAGATTTGCGCGCGGATCGGGCCGCTTTTGAAGGAAAAGGGACAGGTGTTCGTGGGGATCGACGTGATCGGGGATTACCTGACCGAGATCAACGTGACCTCGCCCACCGGCATTCAGGAACTGGAGCGCTTCGACGGGATCAACGTGGCCGAAAAGATTTGGCAGGCGATCGAGGCCAAGCTTTAAGGGCTTCTCGTCGGGCCTTTCGGCCCGCCTCAAGGGGCGGGTTTTGTCGGTGTGATGTGCAGCACGCCTCAGGTTTGTTTGTCTTGCCTGGTTTGTGATGGTGCGTGTCTCGGCCGCCTCACGGTGCGCCCTGCGGCAGACGGTAGCTGAGAGCTTCGGCGACGTGGTCGCGGGTGATGGCGTCCTGTGCGTCGAGATCGGCGATGCTGCGTGCGACGCGCAACACACGGTGATAGCCGCGCGCCGAGAGGCCGAAACGGTCGGCGGCGCTTGTCAGAAGCGCGCGGGCCGGGGTGTCGAGGGTGGTGGTCTGGTCGAGCAGGTCGCCTTCGAGATCGGCATTCTGGTGCATGTCGGGGTGGTATTCGAAGCGGGCTGTCTGAACCGCGCGGGCGGCGGCGACACGGGTGGCCAGTTCGTGGCTGCTGGCACCGGAGCTGGGCAGGTCGAGATCGCGGAAGGCAACGGGCGGCACGTCCACGCGCAGATCGAAACGATCCATCAAGGGGCCGGAGATGCGGCCCATATAGTCTTCCCCGCAATTGGGCGCACGGGAACAGGCGCGGGCCGGGTCGCTGAGGTAGCCGCATTTGCAGGGGTTCGCGGCGGCGACCAGCATGAAGCGGCAGGGATACTTGATATGGGCATTTGCGCGGGCGACCATGACCTCGCCCGTCTCGATAGGCTGGCGGAGGGTTTCGAGAACCGCCCGGGGGAATTCCGGGAATTCATCCATGAAGAGCACGCCATTGTGGGCGAGGCTGATTTCGCCCGGTTTTGCGGTGCGTCCACCGCCGACGATGGCGGCCATAGACGCGGTGTGGTGCGGTTCGCGGAAGGGGCGGTGACGCGAGATGCCGCCCGCTTCGATCAGGCCGGAGAGCGAATGCACCATGGAGGTTTCCAACGCCTCGGCCGGGGTGAGCGGCGGCAGGATGCCGGGCAGACGTGCGGCCAGCATGGATTTGCCAGAGCCCGGCGTGCCGACCATCAAGACATGATGCCGCCCGGCGGCGGCGATTTCGAGCGCCCGTTTGGCGCGTTCCTGCCCTTTGACATCGCGCATGTCGCGGCTGTCAGGGGCGTGGCTGACTTCGCCGGGATCGCAGGGTGCGAGCGGCGTACGCCCGGTCATGTGCTGGATCACGTCCATCAGCCCTTTGGCCCCGATCACCTGACAGCCGCCGACCCATGCCGCTTCGGCACCTGACGCGGCGGGGCAGATCAGGGCCCGGTTTTCCTCGGCTGCGGCCATGGCGGCGGGAAGAGCGCCGATTACCGGGATCAGCGCACCGTCGAGCGACAGTTCCCCAAGGGCGACGGTGTCGGACACCGCGTCTTTGGGCAGGATTTCAAGCTCAGCCAGCAGGGCCAACGCGATGGGCAGGTCGAAATGCGAGCCTTCCTTCGGGAGGTCCGCAGGAGAGAGGTTCACCGTAATGCGTTTCGAGGGCAGCGCGATATGAAGGGTCGAGAGCGCGCCGCGCACCCGGTCGCGGGATTCCGACACGGCCTTGTCAGGCAGGCCCACCACGGCAAAGGCGGGTATGCCTGGGGTGATGGCACATTGCACCTCGACCATGCGGGCATCGACGCCTTCGAAGGCGACAGTATAGGCATGTGCAACCATGGGATCCGGTCCTCGCGTGCTGCGAGGTTTGGGCCTTCATGGTTGCTAGAGCGTGTCGCCCCTGATCAGATTCAGGATTCCCATGATGCTTGCCTTGTGATTCCATGCTTTTGAGGCAGATATGGGGGTCAGTTATGGGTAAGCCACATCCTGTTGAGTTGCGTGATCGCGCCGTGCGTCTTGTCG
>NZ_JAEPMO010000240.1 GCF_017643905.1 Marivita sp. | reverse complement strand
TTCTGCACAACCCGATCCATACATTGGAGACGACCACCACCGGATGCCATGCTGAGGCGCAAACCATGTGTGACCTCGAAGAGAACCATGACCCCGGACGGATCAGTTGCTTTCCGCTTGACAGGGCCGCAATCAGAGAACTGTCCGGCGTTGCGGGATCCGCGCTTTCGTCGGTCGCAGCAGGCTGGTGTGTCGTTTCGCTGTTCCCATCGTGCCCGGCTTCTGTGTCCTTGGCGGGTGCAAGAACGATGGCAGCAGTTCCCCCACCAGAAAGGCCCAGAAGCAGGGCGATAAGCGGCATGATTTTTTTGAGCATCGCAGAGCCTTTTCAACGCTAGAACGGGAGAATTGCATCGAGAACCTGCTGTCCCACACGCGGCTGTTGGACATCACTGATCTGTCCACGGCCGCCATAGGAGATGCGTGCCGACGCCATCTTGTCATAGGTGATTTCGTTCTGTCGGGTGATGTCGGCCCGGCGTACGAACCCCGACACAAAGAGTTCCCGCAATTCGAAGTTCACTCGAACTTCCTGCGTGCCTTCGATCCGCAAGACATCGTTCGGCAGGACATCGACAACCGTTGCCGCGATGCGCAGGGTCAGTTTCTCGTTGCGGCGCACGGAACCGTTTCCCTGGCTTGCGCTGGACGAATCGAGCTCGACTGCCGAATTGAGGCTTGCTCCGTCCGGCAGAGCCTTGTTGCGGCGCTGCGGAAAACCCAGCAAATGAGGAATGCCCAGATTTTCCTGTGATGACCGGGATCGCGACGTTGTGTTCGAAATCTCGGCCTGATCATCGATCTCGACCATCACCGTCAGGATGTCGCCCGTTGTGAACGCTCTGCGATCGCCAAAGAGGGACGTTTCATCGCCACTCCAAAGCGATGCCCTGCGATAATCAGAGGTATCAAGCGTCCGGGTTGGCAGGCCGGAAAAAACCATTGCCTGCCGTTCAACGCTTTGGGTCTGCGGAGACAGGCTTGGCGCCTGGCCAATATGATCGAGTTTGCCGCAACTTTGTAGCAGGGCGCCACATGCGGTGGCGATCAGAAGGCGATACATCATGTCAGGGAAGCACTTTCAAACTGCCGCCTTCCAGAACCTCGGCGCGGATTGTGTTGCGCGACGTGAGGTTCATGGCGCGGATCACATCACCGACCGATCCCCGTTCAAGGGCGCGGGCCTCGGTGGCGATGGTTAATCCATTAAGAATGAATATAGCTGGGGCGATCTGGTTTCGCTCGATGACTGCGGCCTGCATGAGGCTGGCTTTCAGGATGGGCTGACCGGCGTAGATGGCGTGCCTTGCTTCGGCCCCGATCACGGCTTCGATTGAGCGTTCGGCCCCAACGGTGTCTACGTCTTTGACCGACACAGCGTCGGCAGCGATCACTTCGCGGGCGCGAATGGTTTTCTCGGCAAAGACGGTGTCGGCCAAGGCCGGCAGGCCGTTCAAAACGAGGCCCAAAACGATGAGGTGCCGCATCATCGCACCTGCGTTGTGGCACCAAGCATCTGGTCCACCGCCGAAATCACTTTGGCATTCAATTCGTAGCCGCGCTGGGCTTCGATCAGTTCGGTCAGTTCGCGGACGGGATCAACGGAACTGTCCTCCAGATAGCCTTGCCGCAGGGTTCCAAGACCGTCTTGTCCGGGTATGGCCACCAATGGTCCACCGGAGGCTTCGGTTTCTGCAAACAGGTTCCCGCCCAGGGCTTCGAGTCCCTTCGCATTGGCGAACCCGACAAGGTTCAACTGGCCAAGGAGTTGCGGCTCTGCCGTTTCGGCAAAATACGCGTAGACTTCGCCTTCGGGATTGATCGAAATGCTACGCGCATCCTGCGGTATGACGATTTCGGGCGCCACGGCAAAGCCTTCGGACGTCACGATCAGGCCTTCCGCATTCCGCTTGAGCGAACCGTCCCGTGTATACGCAGCCTGTCCCGAGGGCATCGCCACCTCGAGGTAGCCATTCCCGTCAATCGCCAGATCGAGATCGGAATTGATCTGGCTCAACGATCCTTGTGCCAGGTGCACCGATACCGCAGCGGGTCGGACTCCAAGCCCCACCTGAACACCTGTTGGCAGGACAGTGCCATCTGCCGCGTTTACCGTGCCGGCGCGGGCGATCTGTTGATAGTGCAGATCCGAAAACTCGGCGCGTCGCGCATTGTATCCGGTTGTGTTCATATTCGATAAGTTGTTCGAGATGATCTCGACCCGCATCTGCTGAGCGGCCATCCCTGTTGCCGCGATTTTGAGGGCGCGCATGGTGTTTCCTTTACTTAATTAGGGTCTGGAGGGCCGTTCGCGACCGTTCGTGATCCATGTCGAGCAGCTTTTGACCCATTTCATAAGCGCGCTGGACTTCGATCATTCTTGTCAATTGCGAGATCGCATCAACGTTCGAACCTTCGAGATGGCCTTGCAGGACAAGAGCGG
The DNA here is from genome assembly GCF_017643905.1 of Marivita sp. GTDB lineage: Bacteria > Pseudomonadota > Alphaproteobacteria > Rhodobacterales > Rhodobacteraceae > Marivita. The sequence continues at coordinate 1,612 of NZ_JAEPMO010000240.1, read as the reverse complement.
TTTCGGATGGAGCGAGGGCAGCGTCGGTTTGAAACAGGACACCGGATTCGCGTTTGAGATCAGCGCCTTGTTCCGGTTCCACAATTCCGATCTGGCCAAGAAGCTGATCGCCCAGACTGACCGTGCCGTCGGCTGCCACTTTCACATCCGCTTCGCCGGCCGGCACGTTGATCGGAGCGCCACCGATGTCGAGAAGGCGATTGCCATTTGACGAAACGATGTCGCCAACCGAGTTCACGTTGAACGCTCCGGCTCGGGTGAGGCGAATGCCATTCGGAGTCTCGACCTGAAAATAACCTGAGCCTTCGATTGCCAAATCAAGCGGATTTCCTGTCTGGGTCAGGATGCCCTGTGCGACCGAGGTCTTCTTGACCCGTGCCGCAGCCATCGACAGGCTGTCTCCGTCGTGAACCGCTTTGACATATTCCGAGAAGACAAGCCCTTGCTGGCGGAAACCGGTCGTGGCCGCGTTCGCCATATTGTGCGCAATACTTTCCATTTCGCGCATCAGCCCGGATTGGCGAGTCAGCGTGACGTAGCCGGCAGTTTCCATGTCAGCCTCCTGCAATTGACGGAATGATGATGGTCTGGAAAAAATCGATCAGGCTTTGCGTCATGAAGTTCATTGAGGCCCAGAACACCGACAGCATCGCAACCAGCTTTGGTACGAATGTCAGTGTCATTTCCTGAATCGAGGTCAGCGCCTGAAACAGTCCGATCGACACACCAGTGACGAGCGCCACCAAGAGCACGGGCGCCGAAATCAGGACGGCCACGCGCAAGCCTTCGCGCAGAACATCATAGATGTAGCCTTCGCCCAGCACGGGCTTATACCGGCATGCGCAGGATTTCCTGATACGCCTCGACCACACGATTTCGGACAGTGACGGCTGTTTCCACGGCCAATTGCGACTGCGACAGTGCTTCCACCAGAGCATGAGGATCGGCATCACCGTACATCGATCCCATGGCGACGTTTTCGGTTGAAGTCAGGGTCTGGGCGAAATCTTCGGTGATTTTTGCAAAACTCTGTGCGATCGCCGCCCGTGGATCGGGTTCTGTTGCGGATTTCAAAGATGCATATTGCTGAGATGCGAAGAGCGTTTTGACGTCCATGGGGGTTCTCCATTCTGGAAAGGGTTATTTGCGCAACAGGTCCATAAGGCCTGAAGACATCTGGCGGGCTTGATCGAACATCTTGAGGTTCGCCTCGTAGCTGCGCTGGGCTTCACGCGCGTCTGCGATCTCGACGATGAGGTCGACATTTGATCCGGTGTAGTGCCCCGAAGCGTCCGCCAACGGATGGCCCGGGTCGAAAATCTGTTCACCGGCCCGCCGATCAAGCGCCACCTTGTCAACGATGACTTGAGCCAACCCCGTCCTTTCGATGGCTTCTGAAAAAGCTACGGTTTTGCGGCGATACCCCGGTGTGTCGGTGTTTGCCACGTTTTCGGCGACGATCCTCAGCCGGTGTGACTGTGCCTTGAGCCCACTTGCAGAGACGCCGAGGGAGTCTGAAAATGCTGACATAGCGCCCCCTACTGTTTGCTGAGGGCGCTGCGCAGCATGCCCAGAGAGGCGCGATAGATGGCGAGAGCGCGATCATGCTGGC
>NZ_JAEPMO010000267.1 GCF_017643905.1 Marivita sp. | reverse complement strand
CGCCCGAGGACATGGCGAACACCAAGTTCCGTATGGGTGGCCCGATCCAGGAAAAACTGTTGACCGCGCTGGGTGCGGTTCCGGTCGCCGCTCCGGCCACCAAAGCTTACGAAATGCTGGAAAGCGGCGTCATCGACGGGTCGCTGCACACCATGGAGTCGGTGGTCAACTTCCGCCTCGAAGACAGCCTGAAGCATCACACGATCTTCCCGAACGGTTTTTATGACGCGACCTTCTTCGTGGTCATGAACGGTGCCAAGTGGGACGGTCTGAGTGCCGAGGACAAGGCCGCCATCGAAAGCATTAGTGGCGAGACCCTGTCTGCCGCATGGGGACGCAACTTTGACGCACAGAACCCGGCAGCGGTGGAAAAACTGAGTGCAGCCGGGCACGAGATTGTCGAGGCCTCGCCCGAACTGATCGCGGCTGTCGATGTCATCTATGGCGAGATGGTTGGCGAGTGGGTCGATGCGGCCAAGGCGGCGGGTGTCGAAGACCCGCAGGCGATGCTGGATTTCTACGGTGAGACCTACCGCGCGCTTGCCGCGCAGGCCGCAGCACCGGTGTCTCAGTAAGCAATATCGCGGGGGCCGCACACCGGCCCCCGTTTTCTTGGGGAGGAGGCCCATCATGCTGCCTTTGGCATGGAAAATACGCCGTGGCGTGGAAACGGTGATGGCACTGTTCCTGCTGGCCATGGTGGCGCTGACATTTGCCGATGTGATCGGACGGCGCTTGGTCGGCAAACCGATCTATGGCGCGAATGACATCACCGAACACCTGATGGCGCTTGTGGTCTTTGCCGGTTTGCCTTTGGTGACCGCTGCCGGGGCGCATCTGACCATCGACCTTGCCGACAAACTGGTGAGCCAGCCGTGGATGGCCTGGTGGCGGGGTTTGGTGGCTGTTCTGGTGACGGTGGTGCTGGCTGTGATCGCGTGGCTTTTCGTCAAACACGGTCTGAACGCGTCGCGGATCTCCGAGGTGAGCCAGGCGCTCCGTGTGCCGCGCGGCCCGCTTTATTTCTTCATGGCGCTGAGCTGCGCACTGTCGGCCCTTGCCGCCCTGATCGTCGCGGTCACCGGCCCGATGATCGATCCCAAAGACACCCACGAGGAGGAAGCGCTATGATCGTTGGATCCATTGCCATGATTACGGCCATTCTTCTGGCCTTTCTGCGCGTCCCTTTGGCGATTTCGCTTCTGGCGGTGTCTGTTGCCGGGATCGGGTTCGCGATCAACTGGAACATCGCGTTTCAGCTTTTGCCGCTGACGATCTCGGACGCGGTGCTGTCCTATGATCTGGCGGTGGTGCCGATGTTCATCCTGATGGGCAACGTCATCTCGAAGACCGGTATCGCGCATGATCTCTTTCGCGCGGCTTATGCCTTTGTCGGCCATGTGCGGGGCGGACTTGCCCTGTCCACGATGGTCGCCTGTTCGGGCTTTTCCGCCGTGTGCGGGTCGAGCTATGCGACGGCGGCGACCATGGCCAAGGTCGCCTATCCCAGCATGAAGAAGTACAGGTATTCCGACGAGCTCGCCTCGGGCACCATCGCCGCGGGGGGAACGCTGGGCATCCTGATCCCGCCGTCGATCATCATGGTGGTCTACGGTATCCTGACCCAGACCAATATCGGCGACCTGTTCATCGCAGGCGTTGTTCCCGGCCTGATCGGGCTGGCGCTGTACATGCTGGCGATCCGGGTCGTTGCGGCCCGCAACCCCGAACACGCACCGCAGGGCGAAACAACCGACTGGCCGGAGCGGATCAAGGCCCTGTCGGGCATCTGGCCGTTTGTCCTGCTGTTCGGGCTGATCATCGGCGGGCTATATGCCAAGCTGTTTACTCCAACCGAAGCTGCAGGGATGGGTGCAGGTCTGGCGATCTTGATCGCGACCTTCCATGGTCGTCTGACATGGAAAGTGTTGCGCACAGTGATCATCGACACCGCCTATACCTCGGTCTCGCTTTACGCGGTGCTGTTCGGGGCCCTGATGCTGTCCAAGCTGCTCACGCTGTCGGGCCTCGCTGCCGGGGTTCTGGCACTGGTGCAGTCCACCGGGCTGGAAGGCTACGCTCTGATCTTCGCGATCATGCTGGTGTTCCTTGTCCTAGGCTGCGTTATGGATTCCATGGCGATCATTCTGATTTTTGTGCCGCTCTTTGCGCCCATCGTCGTCTCGCAGGGGTTCGACCTTGTTTGGTTCGGCATCATCGTGATCGTCGTGACCGAGATCGCGTTGGTGACACCGCCCGTCGGAATGAACGTTTTTGTCCTCAAGGCGGTTTTGCCCGAGGTTCCGGTCGTTCGGATTTTCAAAGGGCTGGTGCCGTTTATCGCTGTTGATGTCGTTCGTTTAGGGCTGCTGGTGGCGTTCCCGGCGATCACGCTCTGGTTGGGTTCTACAATAGGGTAGGAATTCATTTCAGGATCGCCTTCAGAATGCGCTGCAGGTTGCAAAGACGGAGCGCATTTTGATCGGCACTTCTTTGAGCACCATTCTGTATATGCAACAGAAATGATCCCCGCCATCTGTTCACTTGAAGACAGAGGGGATCATTCAAGTTCTTTTCCCTGTGGGCAGTTTTGATGAAGCGCCAAACGAAGATGTGGTCGGATTGAAAATCCTCGTGTCGGTGGTTCGATTCCGCCCCCGGGCACCACTTTTCCGAGTTCGACGTACACGCGTGATCGGTCGGGAACCTACCGTCGAGCTGAACCGCGCCGGGTTTGCCGGAGGCTGATTTGTCTTAGTTAGTCCGTCCTGAACAACGCCCAAGCTGTTGATAATGAATGAATAAACTGTGATTCCTGTAGCCATTTCCCGCAGGGTTTTGTATTATTGCATTGAAAACCCTGCAATTTGGTCTTGCCATGAAGCACCGTAGTCG
>NZ_JAEPMO010000263.1 GCF_017643905.1 Marivita sp. | reverse complement strand
TCATCCGACACCGAAGCCGGGGTCTTGCCGCGCCACCAGTTCCAGGCGATGGCAACACAGCTTAGCAGCATGCCGACCGACAGCCAGAACGGCCAAAAGCCACCGCCCGGTCCCTGGCCGCGTATGTACCCGATGGGAAGCTCTGTGCTCTTCCACATCAGGTACAGGGAAAAGAGGGCAAGGAGCCCTGCAAGTGATATTTCACCTTGGCGCATCTCTGCCCCCCTTCCTGGCTTACAGCTTAACCGCCGATTTCGGACAGAAGCTTGCGGTGGGTGGCAACCTGCGTCGCCCAATATGCCCGCGTCTGCGCTTCATCCATCGGCAGCGGTGACAGACTTTCAGAGGCCAGGTATTTCTGCCAATCCTCTCCCTCATAGACCTTGCCGAACACATCGCGGTAATAAGCTGCGGCTTCGTCGGACATACCGGGGGCACCGACGATGGCGCGCTGGTTGTAATACGAGAAATCGTGGCCTTTTTCCTTCATGGTCGGCACGTCTGGATAGGCTTCCATACGCTCGTCCGAGAACGCCAGAAGCGGCACAAAATCGCCTGCTTCATAAAAGCCCTTGGCTTCTGCAGGGTTGTTGACCGTTGCCATGATCTGTTGACCGGCAAGGTCCTTGGCCACGGCACCGCCGCCATCATAGGGGATGTACTTGATCTTCAGACCATAGGCCCCGGACATGTAAGCGATCACGATCGAGTCTTCCTGACCCGTTCCTGTGCCACCCATAACGTACTCGCCGTCCATTTCTTTGACCTTGGCGATAAAGTCTTCAAAGGTCGTGATGCCGGAATCCTTGTGAACCCAAAGCACGAACGGATCGACGCCCATCATGGTGATCGGGGTGAAGGTTTCGATATCGACGCCCAGACCCTCTTGGCGGATCGGTGTTGTGTAGAACGAATTCAGCGTGACCATCAGCGTGTGATCCGGGTCGCGCGCGTCCTTGAGATGCAGAAGGGCCTCTGCGCCCGAGCCGCCACCCCGGTTGGTGGGGATCAGGGGGCGATTGGTCATGTCATTCGCCTCGACCACCGACTGCACGAACCGCGCGATCTGGTCAGCACCGCCGCCCGGACCTGCCATGATCGTGAAATCGATCGGACGTTTCGGCTGCCAATCCTGGGCCAAAGCTGCCATCGGCAATGTCGCAAGGGCCGTGCCTGCAGCCAGTCCGAGGAAAAATCTCTTGGTGAGTTTCATGGTGTAGTCCTCCCTAATATGCCCGGTGTCCCAGGCCAGTCGTTTCCGCGTCATGTGCGGGGTTCAGATATGGGGCACGCCCCGGTCACAGGCCGTTGCTCGGCCAAAGAGTTGGTTCAATGCGCCATCAGGATGGGCATTTCTGTCTTGTCCACGATGCGTTCTGTATTGCCTCCAAACAGCATCTCGGTCTCGTGGCTGTGGCTGTAAGCACCAATCACCAGCAGGCTGGCCCCGATGCTCTTGCTTGTCTTGAGAAGCTCGGTGGCGGCATCTTTTCCGGTGAAGCGCACAACTTCGGCTGTGATCCCCCGCAGCGCGTAATAGTCCACAAGCTCTTCAACGGTGGGTCCGTGCGTTTGCACTTTCCCACCGGTCAGGATGCTGACTCGCTTGGCAGCGTGAATGATGTCTAACGACGATGCCACAGCCCGCGCTGCAGGCAGCGAGCCATTCCAGCCAACCGCCACATGCTGGGCGAATGTTGCGTCAGGCTGCAACTGCCCCGGACAGATCAACACGGGCCGCCCCGCGCCATAAAGCGCCGCCTTCAAAGAGCTTTGGCCAAGATTGCGTTCCCGCTGGGGCTTCGGCAGAACAATCAGATCGGACAACCGACCCGCATGCTTGACCACATCGGCCATGCGGCCCGGCTCTTCCGCAAAGGTGCAGACCGCAACATCGGGTGTGCTCGCGTTTTCCTCGAGCCCAAAGTCGCGCGCCAGTCGGTGCAAAATCTTGCGCAGGTGATCTTCCTGTCGGTTCGCAAGCTCGACCGCCTGTTCCATCATCACCTTGCGGGCAAAGTCATTCATGACAATCCCCTGCGGCAGCAGATCGCTGGCCTGGGCACGACAATGGACGACATTGACCTGCGCTTGGTGCTGCTTGGCAAGTTCGGCGGCGTGGGCAAGGACGGTAGCGACCATGCCATCACCACGCACTGGGACCAAAATGGATTTCAACATCGCCGACGATCTCTCCTGCCTGTTCGCGCGGTCGCAATGTCGCGTCCCTACCGAGCAAAGGCCGCCTTCTAACCCGATGCTCTTCGCAATTCTTGAGCCTTCATCTAGGCGCAGGATTATTTCGTCAAGCATTAAGGTTTTGAAATTTACTTACTCAGCCGTTTTTCTCAATTTTTTAAGCCTTTGTTAATTAAATATTTTTCTGCATCCCACAGTATACTGCGCTTTTGACGGGTCTGAGCGGCGCTTGCTGAGGCCACGGCAGACAGACTGCCTCGGTGATCCCGACCGAATCGCGCACAGGTGCCACCCGCGAGCCGGCGCGCAACACCCACTTCACGTCACCCCTCTCGTTAGCGCAAACGCGCACGGACAGACACGTTACGAAAGTTGATCACCCGCCGCATGGGCGCGGCAGCACCGCCGTGGTACACCGGGTCTGACCACCAAAGGACCAGCCTCATGCACCAGCCGCCCTTGCCGCTCACTCAGGATCTCGTTCTCATCGGTGGCGGCCACACCCACGCGTTGGTGCTGCGCAAATGGACAATGAAACCGCTCCCCGGCGCGCGCCTCACGCTGATCAATCCGGGTCCAACCGCACCCTATTCCGGCATGCTGCCCGGCTTCGTCGCTGGCCATTACACCCGCGAACAACTCGACATCGACCTTGTCCGCCTCGCGCAATTCGCCAATGCGCGGCTCATCCTAGGGTCGGTCACTGGCATCGACCCGGCCCGTGGCACTGTCCAGATCGACACCCATCCGCCCATTGGGTTCGACGCCTGTTCGGTCGATGTCGGCATCACCTCCGACATGCCTGCCCTGCCCGGTTTTGCCGACCATGCGATCCCTGCCAAACCGCTTGGTCCCTTTGCCGCCGAATGGGACAGCTTCCGCAACCGCACCGGCCCGGCCAACGTGGCCATCATCGGCG
>NZ_JAEPMO010000190.1 GCF_017643905.1 Marivita sp. | reverse complement strand
CCCGCCCCACGCCGATTACGCCGCGCGAACCCCGGCCTAGTGTGACCGTGGCAGTGCGCGTCAGCGAAAGGTTGTAGAGCTGGTCAGCTTGCCGCCGCGCCACAGCGGCAGCGTATAGCCTCGCATAATCGCTGTTTGGACGTGCCTTGCGAAATGCCTCGCGGATCGTGCTTGGATCCTGGGCCGTGAAGATGACGCGGGCAACCTCACCGCGATAGTTGAAATGCTCGAGGATTTCCTGGCCGATGAGCTGACCCTCCCGGTCACAGTCCGTGGCTAACCACACCTTGCGCGCCGTGCGCAGGGCTTGTTGAATGGCTTTAAGTTTTGCAGCTTTGTTTCCGCCTTTGGCAGGCCGGGTGGCGTAGAGCTCTTGCGGCCGGAGAAGGATCGGCGCCCAGCGCTTCCAGCCTGGCACGACCTCTTCCGGCTCCTGCAGATCAAGGAGGTGCCCCTCCGCCGGCAGGATCTGTCCATAATTTGAGCCGATCGCAGCGCGCACATCCTTCGCCTGGCTCGACTTCTCCGTGATGACGATTTGCTCAACCACAACGCAGCTTCCTGTTTCACGATGCAAAGGCCACTATCAGAACGTAATAAGAACATCAGTAGGGTGCAACACTTGTGAAATGTGACCACAGCAGCACCAAATCGTTGGCTGGAGGGCTGATGAGCCTGCGAGCTTGAAGAATGCGTGTTCGTGTGTTGGTCAGCCGCTAAACGCGCTTTGGCGCCGTGAACGGCCCTAACCTGCCGTTCAAACACTGCGCAGCTAAAGGCGGCTTCGAGCCCAAACTACATGATGCTGCAGAAGGCACCAATGTCTGAATGCAGGTGCGAAGCGGTCATTCGAGAGTGGGTTTGCGTCGGTACGGTGATGGATGATGGCGATTTGAACATGAACTCAAAGAGTTACGGGGTGCCGTGTGCGATTTGTGTTCGTTTTTCGATCGCGTGATGTCGTGCCGCCGCTCTTTCCGGGACGCGTTCGAGTTGGCCTGATACCACCAAAGGCGTTGCGTTTCCCAATGCCCACGTGAAGATGGGGCACGACAAAAAATCCAAATTCGAGGGCCGCCCATGACCGAACTTTTCCAGCTTTCCGCGACGCAGATCGTCGAGGGCGTACGTGCACGCCGGTTCTCAGCCCGCGACGTGACCGAGGCGCATCTCGCGCGCATCGACCGTGCCAATCCCGGCATACGGGCAATCGTGCAGGACGGGCGCGACGGTGCTCTTATGGCCGCGCAGGAGATCGATGCGCGGATCGCAAGGGACGAGGCGCTCGGGCCTCTGGCCGGGGTGCCCACGACGATCAAGGTCAACGCGGATCAGGCGGGCTTCGCGACCAGCAACGGTCTGCACCTGCTGAAAGACAACATCGCAGCACAGGACAGCCCCGTCGTCGCCAGTATGCGTGGGGCTGATGCGGTTTTCGTGGGGCGGACGAATACACCCGCCTTTTCTATGCGCTGGTTCACGAATAACAGGGTTTACGGCCAGACGCTGAACCCGCGCGCTTCCGAGCTGACGCCGGGCGGTTCGTCAGGTGGAGCGGCCGCCGCGGTGGCCGCGGGACTGTGCGCGGTGGCGCACGGCACCGATATCGCGGGATCGATCCGTTATCCGGCCTATGCCTGCGGGGTGCACGGATTGAGACCGAGCCTCGGTCGCGTCCCTGCACTGAACACCACAGGGGGCGACCGGCTCATCGGGGCGCAGCTTATGGCCGTTTCCGGCCCGATTGCGCGGCGCATCTCGGACATCGCGCTCGCCTTCGGTGTGATGGCGACACCGGATGCACGAGATCCGTGGCATGTGTCGATGCCGCTTAACGGCCCGCCCTTCGCGCGGCAGGCTGCGCTGTGTATCGCACCAGACGGCATGACGGTCGCGCCGGACGTGCGAGATGCGCTAATCCGTGCGGCGCGGGCGCTGGAGGAGGCCGGATGGATGGTCGAGGAGGCGGCCTGCCCGCCAATGGCCGCGGCCGCCCGGATCAACGCGATTCTCTGGATGGCCGAATCTGCCCTGACGCTCGGTGACATGATCCAGGAGGAGGGCGACCAGGATGCGCAATTCGTCTATCGCTTGATGAGCCGCGAAATCGGCCCGCCGGAGCTTGGTACGGTCATGGACGCGCTGAAGGAGCGTGCTGGGGTAATGCGGGAGTGGGATCTGTTCTTGCAAAGATATCCGCTGTTGCTGTGCCCGGTCTCTGGCGAACTTCCATTCGAACAGCAGAGTGATGTCCGCTCCGAGGAGGACTTTTTCCGCATCTACGCGGCGCAGCTTCCTCAGCGGTCCGTTCCCGTCCTCGGGCTCCCCGCGCTGGCGGTGGCGACGGGCATGGCGGGGCGTGCGCCTGTCGGGGTGCAACTTATGGCAGGACGCTTCCGCGAGGACATCCTGCTGAAAGCGGGTGCCGTGATCGAGGCTGCAGGACCCGCGCCGGAGGTTGCCGACCCACTCTGACGTGCCGGGGGTGCTCACGCGTCTATCCGGGCGACATCCACGAGCGCGGTATGTGCGCTGCATCCCTGGCCAAGCTGGGATGTGCCGACATCCTTTGTCAACACGTTCGGGTTGCCATCGGGATCGATGTTGCCGCCGGTATCGCCGAACCACGCGCCCGTGGGCAGGGCCACCACGCCGCGGGCGATGCCATCACTCACCGCCGCCCGCGCGCGGCAGGCACCGCGGGTGTTGAACACGCGCACCAGATCGCCGGCTACCACCCCGCGCGCCTCGGCATCGGCCGGGTGCATCTTCAGCGTGACCGGGCGTTGGCCGGGCATGTCCGCCAACGCGCTTTCCAACTGGCTGTGCAATTTGTCGGCCGGCTGCGGCGAGACCAGATGCAGCGGCGCCTGCACAGTCGCGGCGCCAAGCCATTCGGACGGCGGCAGCCAGACCGGGTGACCGGGGCAGTCGTCATAGCCAAAACTATCGATCGTCTCCGAAAAGATCTCGATCCGACCGGACAGCGTGGGCAGCGGTGCGGCATCGGGATCTGCGCGGAACCGGGTGAACAGTCCGGGGCGCCAGCCTTCCTCGCGGATTGGCAGGCGCACCCAGTTCTGAGACCGCAGCGTGTCCAGATCGGGCACCGTGACCCCTTTTTGCGCTGCGCGCTCCTGGTAGTCGGCATAAAGATGCACGATCCAGTCCGCCGCGCTGCGCCCTTCGGTAAAGGCCGGCCCCGCGCCCAGACGCTCCGCCAGCTCGGCAAAGACGGCATAATCGTCGCGCGCCTCCCCCACCGGTGGCACCAGCTGCGGCATATGGAAAAGATAGTCGTCAAGGTTGGAGCGGCCGATATCCTCACGCTCATAGGATGTCGTGATCGGGAAGACGATATCCGCGCGCTTCGCCGTCGCCGTCCACCACGGCTCGTTCACGATCACCGTTTCGGGACGCTGCCAAGCCTCGTGCAAGGCGTTGAGATCCTGATGGTGATGAAAGGGATTACCGCCCGCCCAATAGACCAGCCGGATGTCGGGGTAGCGCCGCTCGGCCCCGTTGAACGCATAGCTTCCGCCGGGATTGCGCAGCATGTCCCCCACCCGCGCGACGGGGATAAAGGTCTGCACCGGGTTTTGCCCCTGCGACAACGTCATCCCGGTCAGACCGATCAGCGATTTGCCGACCCCGCCAATCGCGCCGTAGCCAAACCCGATACCGCCCCCGGGCAGACCGATCTGGCCCAGCATCGCGGCCAGGACGACCGCCATCCAGTAGGGCTGCTCGCCATGCTCGGCCCGTTGCAGCGACCAGGCCACCGCGATCAGGGTGCGCGTCGCGGCCATGCGCCGGGCGAGGGCGATGATCACCTCGGGCGGCACACCGCAGAGCGGCGCGGCCCAGGCGGGTGTTTTGGCGGTGCCGTCGGTCTCACCCATCAGATAGGGGCGGAAGCGCGCGTAGCCCGCCGTGTAGCGCGCCAAGAAGGCCTGATCGGCCAGCCCTTCGGTTTCCAGCACATACGCCAGCGCCAGCATCAGCGCGGTGTCCGATCCCGGCCGCACGGGCAGCCAGATGCACCCCTCCGGCGCGTCGGAGCGCTGCGGCCCGATGTTGTAGCAGGCGGTGCCCTTGGCAATGATCTGTGACAGCCAGCCGCCCGTGTCATGCTCGGTAATGCCGCCCATGCTGACCTGCGCGTTCTTGGCGTTGACCCCGCCGAACATCACCAGCGTTTCGCTATGGTCGTGAATGGTTTGCCAGCCATCTTGCTGCACATAGCCGATATCGTGGAAATCCGCGCCAAGCACATGCGGGATGATCGCCTGCGCGCAGCCGGTAGAGTAGCTAGCGAACGAGCTGGTATAGCCGCCGATGCAGTTCAGGAACCGGTGCGCTTGGCTTTGCGCGTGGTGAAACCGCCCCGCTGAGGCCCAGCCGTAGGAGCCGCCATAGATCGCTTCGTTGCCATGGGTGCGGCGGATGCGGTCGATCTCGGCCGCGGCGATGTCCAGCGCTTCGTCCCACGGCAGTTCCACGAAATCGTCGCTGCCGCGCCCCGCCCGCTTGCGCCCCTTCAGCCAGCCCCGCCGGACCGACGGGCGCGCCACGCGCGTGTGGTGGTGCACCGCGGCAGGCAGCGCATCCGGGATAGACGAGGGCGCCGGGTCGGGTGCGAAGGGGCCGGTTGCAACGATCCGGTCGCCTTCCGTCACCACCTCGAATGCGCCCCAATGGCTGGTTGTCACTCTCTTCTGCCGCTGCCCGTTATCTGCCATCGGTGCCTCCATGGGTTCCGGCGGAGATGTCCGGCGCCGGGAAGGGACCGCGCTCCGCCTCGTAGGCGGCGCCAATTCTCATGACCATCGCCTCGTCATGGGGGCGACCCACGATTTGCAGGCTGGTGGGCAGGCCGTCTGCCGCCACGCCACTAGGCAGCGACAAGGCGCAGAGGCCGAACCAGTTGGCGAAGCGGGTGAAGACCGAAGGGGCGTCCGCCTCATCGATCTCGGTGACCGGCGGGGCCGTTTCGCGCGTGGTCGGCGTCACGATTGCGTCCAGCTCCGACATGAGCGTTAAGAATTTCGCCATTCCGGCCCGGCGTGTCGACTGCATGGACACGTAGTCAACGGCGGAGATCCCGCGTCCTACGAGCATCCGCATCCGACCGCCGGGGTCGAGCGGCAGGTCCGCGCGGTCATAGAGCGCGTGGTGATGGGCATAGGCTTCGGCGACGATGAAGCGGCCGCATTCGGCCGTCAGATCGGCGAGGCTTCGGGGCGTCTTGAACGGCACCAGAACGGCGCCGAGCCCTCTGAGCGTCTCCAGAGCCGCGCTGAAGGCCGCGCGGATTTCCGCCGTGCAGACCTCCAGCTCCACGTCGTCCGGCACGCCCAGACGCAGGCCTGCGATCTCGCGATTCCCCGTGATGCCGTCGTCTGGTGACCCATCCATTGCCGCAAACATCACGCGGGCATCGGCGACGGAGCGCGCGAGCGGACCCGGTGTATCGAGACTGTGCGACAAGGGCAGGATCCCGTCGATCGGCAGCCGACCCTCGGTGACCTTGAGGCCGGTGATGCCGCAATAGGCCGCCGGCAGCCGCACCGAACCGCCCGTATCGGTCCCTACACCGCAGACGGCCATGCCCGCCGCCACGGCGACACCCGTGCCCGAGGACGATCCCCCCGGAACGCGGTGGGTTTCCCTATCCCACGGGTTCCTTGGCGTTCCCATGTGCAGGTTGGTGCCCCAGCCGCCAAAGGCGCATTCTACCGTCTTGGTCTTGCCGAGCATGATCCCGCCCGCCGCAAAGAGCCTCTTGGTCAGCGTTCCCGTCTCGGGCGAGATCCTGTTCTCCATCGCCTTGGACCCGCCGGTCGTCACCCGGCCCTTGACATCGCAAATGTCCTTCAGCGCGAAGGGGATGCCTTGAAACGGCCCAAGATCGATGCCGGCTTCGAACATCCGGTCAGCCGCTTCTGCGAGCCGCATGGCATCCTCGGAATACACAGCCTGCCAAGCCCCGAGATGTCGGTCCAGCCGATTGAGGCGATCGAGATGGGCACCGACGACCCTGCTGGGCGTCACCTCGCCCGACCGATAGGCCCGAGCCAGATCAGTGAGCGTGGGGAACGGGGCGTCGGGATCCAGGTTCACGCCGAGAGGTCTCCGGTCATGTGGTCTGAGCAAGCATCGCGGGATCGTCCTTCAGGAACCAGTCCTTGCCCGGAACTGCGGAGAGCAATTCGCGCGTGTAGGCCTCTCGCGGCTGTGCAAAAAGCTCTGCCGTCGGTCCGATCTCGACCACGCGGCCACGCTGCATAACCGCGATCCGGTCGCAGACCTGCGCCGCGACGCGCAGGTCATGGGTGATGAAGATCATCGAGAGGTTCATCCGGTCGCGGATCTCGTCCAGAAGCCGCAGGATCTGCGCCTGGATGGAGACGTCGAGCGCCGAAACCGGCTCGTCGGCCACCAGGACCTGAGGCTCCAGCGCGAGCGCGCGGGCGATCCCGATCCTCTGCCGTTGCCCGCCGGAGAACTCATGCGGGAAACGGTCATAGGCCCCCTTGTCGAGCCCCACGATCTCAAGCAGATCGAGGGTCCTGGCCTTGGCTTCTTCGGTCGAGGCCCCGTACATCTCCGGCCCCTGAGCGATGATCCTGCCAACGCGGGTGCGCGGATTGAGCGAGGCGAACGGGTCCTGAAACACCATCTGGATCTTGGCGCGGTGTGGCCGCATCGCTGCGCGCCCGAGCGGACGCAAATCGACACCGTCGAGCAGGATCTCGCCCGCCTCGGCATCGTTCAGGCGCACGATGCAGCGCGCAACGGTGGACTTGCCCGATCCGCTTTCCCCCACGATTCCAAGCGTTT
>NZ_JAEPMO010000157.1 GCF_017643905.1 Marivita sp. | reverse complement strand
CGCAGCGACGCATAAAGAACGTGGGTTCGCCAGCGCCCGTCGATCTGCAGGTATCTTTGTGCCACCCCTTCATATTTGAAGCCCGACTTCTCAAGCAGCCCGCGCGACGCCTTGTTCTCTGGCAGACATGCCGCCTCGATGCGACTGAGGTCCAGACGGTCGAAGGCGTAATGCACCAAGGCGTCTATCGCCTCGCGCATATATCCCTGCCGTGCGAAGGGCTCCCCGATCCAGTACCCCAGCGTCCCGGCCTGCGCCGGACCACGCCAGATATTGTCGAGTGTGATTGCCCCGAGCAGCATGTCATCCTGACGCCGCAGCAGGAAGAGCGGAACCGCCGACCCGTTGCTGATGGCACGATTGGCCCAATAGACGCGATTGGTGAAGGCACGGCGGCTCAGATGGTCCTCGGCCCAGCTGGGTTCCCATTTGGCAAGAAAGCCTTCGCTGTCACGGCGCAGGGCGGTCCAGGGGCTGAAATCGCTGTGCACGGGCGGACGCAGGACCATCCGCTCGGTGTCGAGCCGAAGCTTGCGCCGCAGGCCGAGCATCAGGCCACGCGGCGTTGGGACAGGGTGGTCAGGTCCGGGGCGTCGCCGACCGGTCCATAAAGCGCCATCGCCACCGGGGCTTTTCGAACGAGCTGTTCGCCGAAAGCCCGCACGTCGCCTGTGGTCACGCTGTCGATGCGGGACACCGTGTCTTCGAGCGAGGGCACTTCCCCCCAGATCTGTATCATCCGCGCCAGCCGTTCGGTGCGCGACGACGGGCTTTCCAGCCCCATCAGCAACCCGGCTTTCATCTGCGCGCGGGCGCGGGCAACCTCTGCAGGCGACATCTCGTCAGCCGCGCGCTTCATTTCGTCGATGGTGAGGTTGGTCAGTTCCTTGATCTCTTCACCGCTGGTGCCGGCATAGATCGTGGTCATGCCCGTATCGGAATAGGCCCCGGTCTGGGCAAAGATCGTATAGCACAGGCCGCGCTTTTCGCGGATTTCCTGGAACAGGCGGCTCGACATGCCGCCCCCCAAGGCCACGGAATAAACCTGAGCGGCATAGAAGTTCGGGTCGCGGTAGCCCGGCGATTCAAAAGCCAGCGCCAAATGCGCCTGCTCCAGATCCTTGACCTTGCGGCTTTCCCCGCCGTGGAACCGTGCGGCATCGGCGATCAGAGCCGGACGGGCGATCATGTCCCCGAACAGGGCTTCGGCCTGCGCGACGATGGCCTCGTGGTCCACTGCACCTGCCGCCGACAAGATCATCTGGTCAGGGCCGTAATGTTCGGACACGAAGGTCGCCAGATCGTCTTTCGAAAACCCCGACACGCGGTCGGTCTCGCCAAGGATCGTGCGCCCGATGGGTTGATCGGGATAGGCCTTTTCCTGCAACCAGTCGAAAATGATGTCGTCCGGTGTATCGGCGGCCTGACCGATCTCCTGCAGGATCACATGGCGTTCGACCTCGATCTCTTTTGGATCGAAGACCGGATTGCGCAGGATGTCCGCTACCACGTCCAGAGCAAGGCCCACATCGTTGCGCAGCACGCGCGCGTAATAAGCTGTCACTTCGCGCGAAATATAGGCGTTGATGTAGCCGCCCACATCTTCAATGGCCTCGGCGATCTGCAAAGCGGACCGCGTCTCGGTGCCCTTGAACGCCATATGTTCGAGGAAATGCGCGATGCCGTTCTGCTCGGGCCGTTCGTGGCGCCCGCCTGCGGTGACCCAGATGCCGATGGCCGCACTTTCCAGACCGGGCATATACTCGGTCACGATGCGGAAGCCGTTGGGAAGTGTGGCGGTCTGGACGGTCAAGAGGCGATCCGATCTTTGATGAGGGATTCAAGCTGGTCGAGGTCGTTGGGCACGCGTGTCACGCGTTCCTCGCGGTCGAAGAGGTCGGCCATACGCTCGGGCAGGGGCGGGCGGATGCCGCTGGCTTTTTCCACCGCGTCAGGGAATTTCGCCGGATGCGCGGTGGCAAGCGTGATCATCGGCACATTCGGATCGCGCTGGGCTTCGGCCACCTGCACACCGATAGCCGAATGCGGGCAGAGCAATTCGCCCATATGGGCATGGGCGTGGGCGATCATCGCCAGGGTTTCGTCCTCGGACACGCGACCGCTGTCGTAGTGTTCGCGCAGCACCTGCATTGCGCCTTGGCTGACATGGAAACCGCCGGCCTTCAGTTCGTCCATCAGCTGCGCCACGGCATTGCCATCGCGGTTGTAGGCATCAAAGAGCGCACGTTCGAAGTTTGAACTGACCTGAATGTCCATCGACGGGCTGATAGACGGAGTGACGCTGTCGGTAACATAACCACCTGTGGTCAGGCAGCGATGCAGGATGTCGTTCTGGTTGGTGGCCACGACCAGCCGGTCAATCGGCAGGCCCATGCGCTTGGCAATATAGCCTGCGAAGATGTCGCCATAGTTGCCCGTGGGCACGGTAAAGCTGACCTTACGGTCCGGTGCGCCCAAGCTGACAGCGGACGAGAAGTAATACACCACCTGTGCCAGCACACGGCCCCAGTTGATCGAATTCACGCCAGCCAGCTTCACCGCATCGCGGAACTCGAAATGGTTGAACATGTCCTTCAGCCGCGCCTGACAGTCGTCAAACGTGCCATCCAGCGCAAGCGCGTGGACATTCGATTCCACCGGCGTGGTCATCTGGCGGCGCTGCACCTCGGACACCCGGCCATGCGGGTAAAGAATAAACACGTCAACCGCATCCAGCCCCCGGAACGCCTCGATCGCGGCAGAGCCGGTGTCGCCCGAGGTCGCGCCAACGATGGTCACGCGTTTGCCGCTGCGGGACAGTGCCTCCTGGAACATCTGACCGATGAGCTGCATCGCGAAGTCTTTGAATGCCAGCGTCGGACCGTGGAACAGTTCGAGAAGGAAATGCCCATTGCCCAGCTGCACCAACGGCGCGCGGGCGTCGTGGCCGAAGCCCGCATAGGCTTTGGCGATCAGGTCAGCGAATACCTCGTCGGTGAACGCGTCGCCCACGAAGGGCCGCATCACGCGGAACGCGATCTCCTCATAGGTCAGCCCGTGCATCGCGCGGATGTCATCGGCCGACAGTGTCGGGATGGTCTCGGGCACATACAGACCACCGTCGCGGGCAAGCCCGGACAGCATCGTGTCTTCAAATCCAAGCGCCGGGGCTTTGCCGCGCGTTGATATATATTGCATCAGGCTTCAGCCTTCCTTCGTCTGTCGCAAGCGCCATACCAGCGCGATGGTTCCGACCAGCCACACGACGGCCAGCGAGAACCAGGTGATCGCGTATTGCAGGTGATCGTTCGGAATGCCGCTCGTGTCCACTGGCAGGGGCGTCACACCGGGATCAGCGGGCGACATGTTGCGGGCAATCACCAGAAGCGGCTCTGTGTTCAGCACGTCGGACATCGCGTCAATGTCACGGGCGAACCATGTGTTCCCCGTGATGTCATTCTCCGGGGTCGAAGACGTCCGGTCGTCGGGCCAGTGCAGATTACCCGTGATATCTTTTGCGCCACCATCACGCGCGATACTGCGGTCTTCTACGGGAATGAAGCCACGGTCCACGAGAATACGACGGCCATCCTCTGTCACGAACGGGGATATCACCAGGTACCCTGCACCGATGCGTTTCTGCGAAACCAGAACAAAAAGCTCTTGCGGTTCAATCGTGCCGGTCAATTGCACCGGCTGATAGCGGTCTGCTTCCGGATTGCCGATGGCGGGCAGGGGGGCGGGATCGCCTCCGATGCGGCTTTCGATCTGCGAAAGGATGCCTTGCTTCCACTCCAACCGCTGCAATTGCCATGTGCCCAGCCACACAAGGATCGCCGTGCCGATCAGACCGGTCAACAAAGGCAGGGTGATGCGGGACAAAAGAGGGCTCCTGAGAGTGGCAAAGGCGCGCCGTTCGGGCGCGCCTTGCTTTATCCTTGTTGGTAGGTCCCGTTCAAGCCGGAACGTCCCTGTCTGGTGCGGTTACTGACCCCAGACGTAGATCGCGGCAAACAGGAAGAGCCAGACCACGTCCACGAAGTGCCAGTACCATGCTGCCGCTTCGAATCCGACATGCTTTTGCGGGGTGAAGTGACCGCGGGTCAGACGCATCAGGCAGACGAACAGGAAGATCGTTCCGATGATCACGTGCGCGCCATGGAAGCCGGTCGCCATGAAGAAGTTGGCACCGTAGATGTTGCCGGCAAAGCCGAAGCCCGCGTGGCTGTACTCATAAGCCTGCAACAGCGTGAAGATGAAGCCGAGCGCGATGGCGATGATCAGGCCCCACTTCATGTCTTCGCGGTTGTCTTCGTGCACCAGCGCGTGGTGGGCCCATGTGGCAGCCGCCCCCGAGCAGAGCAGGATCAGCGTGTTGATCAGCGGCAGATGCCACGGATCGAACGTTTCGATCCCGACCGGCGGCCAAACGCCGTCGATGGCCGGGCTGTCCGGTCCCATCGGGTAAAGCGCGTGCTTGAAGAAGCTCCAGAACCACGCCGCGAAGAACATCACTTCGGACATGATGAACAGGATGAAGCCGTATTTCAGGCCGATCCGCACAACCGGAGTGTGGTCACCCACCTGACTTTCGGCGATGACATCCGACCACCATGCGAACATGGTGTAAAGGACACCGACCAGCCCGATCAGAAACAGCCAGGGGCCACTGTCGTGCATCCACAGCACCGCCCCGAAGAGCATCGCAAACCCGGACACCGCGCCGATGAACGGCCAGACGGAGGGGTTGAGTATGTGATAGTCATGATCTTTTGCGTGCGCCATTTTGGTCCCTCGTGGCTAGGCGTTAGTTCAGAGAACCGCTGTCGGTCCGCTCCGCGTCAAGCATCGCCTGCGTTTCTTCGGGCAGATCGATCTCGTGGAACGTATAGGACAGGGTGATGTGTTTCGCGAATTTCGCGTCGGCGTCGTTCATGATGTCGGGATCGACGAAGAAGCTGACGGGCATTTCGACCCGCTCTCCGGGCATCAGGATCTGCTCTTCAAAGCAGAAACACGCGATCTTCGAGAAATAGAGGCCAGCGCCGTAAGGCGCGACATTGTAGCTTGCAGTGCCCGCAATCGGGCGGTCGGTGGGGTTGTAGGCCTCGTAGAAGGCAAGACCCTCTTCTCCCAGACGCAGTTCCACCTCGAGCTGCATCGGTTTGAATTCCCACGGCATACCGCGCTCCAGCGACGCATCAAAGCGTACCTTGATGGTGCGGTCCACGATCTCGACGCTTCCTGCGTCGGCGACGTTGGGTGTGCCGCCAAAGCCGGTCACCCGGCAGAACCAGTCGTAGAAGGGTACCGAGGCCCACGCCAGTCCGCCCATGAAGACGACGACGGCAAGGCCTTGAAGGGCGGTCTTTTTCTTCGGATCAAGCGGTTTCATTGGCTCACCGATGTTGTTGCCGGGGTCTCGTAATCCCCGCGGGTGACTTTGACGACCGTCAGACCGAACACGATGGAGATCAGCCCGACAAGGACCAGACCGACACCCACGTTGCGGCCAAAACGGCGCTCGTGAAGTTCATGTTGCTTGGACAGGCTCATCCCCAAACCCCGATCTTGTCGAGACCCGCTTCGATCAGGATCGCGCCGAAATGGGCGAAGAGATAAAGCAGGGAGAGTTTGAAGAACTTGCGCTCGACAAGGAAGTTGTCTTCCTCGGACATGTCCTCGTCCCGGCGCCAGATCTGGACAGCACCGCGCAGGAACATCGCATTCAGCACAACGGATGTGACGATGTAGACAGGGCCACCAATCGAGGTGAAACCAGCCGCGACCGCAAGGATCGCCAGCAGAACAGTATAAGCCAGAATATGGACACGCGTCGCGCGGCGACCATGGGTCACGGTCAGCATCGGCACGTCGGCATTGTCGTAATCCTTGCGCATGAACAGCGCCAGCGCCCAGAAATGCGGCGGCGTCCACATGAAGGTCAGGCAGAACATCAGCACGGATTCAACGCTCACGCCGCCGGTGGCCGCAGCCCAGCCGATCATCGGAGGGAACGCTCCTGCAGCGCCGCCAATAACGATGTTCTGCGGCGTCCAGCGCTTGAGCCACATCGTGTAGATCACGACATAGAAGAAGATGGTGAATGCCAGAAGACCTGCTGCAACCCAGTTGGTCGCAAGGCCAAGGAACACGACCGAAAAGGCCGAAAGCGCCATGCCGATGGCTAGGGCTTCGTCGCCTGTGACCTTGCCCGCAGGGATCGGGCGGCGCTGGGTTCGCTTCATCACAGCGTCGATATCGGCATCCCACCACATGTTCAGAGCACCGGATGCACCGCCGCCAATGGCGATGAACAGGATCGCGCAAAACGCGATGAACGGATGCACCGGGTTCGGTGCGGCCAGCAAGCCGACGAAGGCCGTGAACACGACAAGCGTCATCACGCGCGGCTTCAAGAGCGCGAAATAATCGCTGAACTGCGCCTCGTTCTGGGCGACATGCGACTGGGTGTTGATGCTTGTATCGGTCACGTGTGTCTCAACTGCGTTGGGTCAGTAGGGGCCGGTCAGAGTGGCGCACGCGATGGCCGCGTGCGCCGATTGGTCTTAGTTGGTCAGAACCGTGCGGACATCGACATAGCCGCCTTCGTTCTTGGACGCTTCGAGCCATGCGTCATAGGTCGCTTGGCTGACCACTTTGACAGTGATCGGCATATAGGCGTGGGCAAGGCCGCAGAGTTCGGAACACTGGCCGAAGTAGACGCCTTCCTTCTCGGCTGAGAACCACAGTTCTGCCAGACGGCCAGGAACCGCGTCCTGCTTCACGCCGAAGGCCGGGATGGTCCACGAGTGGATCACGTCGGCACCGGTCACCTGCATCACGACCGTCTTGCCAACCGGCACGACCACGGCAGTGTCTGTGGCCAGCAGGAAGTCTTCCTTGCGGTAGCCCGCTTCGACCAACTGCGCCTCAACCTCGGGTGTCATGCGGTTGTCGCCACCTGTGAAGGGGGAACCGATCATGTAGCCGTCATAGGCCAGGTCTTCGCCGATATATTCATAACCCCAGTACCACTGGTAACCAGTGACCTTGATGGTCAAGTCCCCTTCGGGGATTTCCTGCTGTTTGAAGAGCACCGGGAGCGAAAACGCACCAATGAACACAAGGATCAGGATCGGACCAACGGTCCAGGCGATCTCGATCGGGGTGTTGTGGGTAAAGCTGGAGGGGTTCGGGTTGGCGCGGCGGTTGTAGCGCACGATGCAGTAGGCCAGCAGCGCGGTTACGAAAAGTACGATGGCGGTGACGATAATAAGGATCATCCCGTCAAGCCACTGAAGGTCGCGCGCCAGTTCGGTTGCCGCGGGTTGAAAGCCTGTGCCCCGGTCCACCGGTACGCCGATTGTTTCGAGCGTTTGCTGGGCAAACGCCGGTGCGGCGGCGAAGGTGGTGGCCAGACCCAAGAGCAAAGATTTGAGTTGCATGTCTTACCCTGATCGGTTGCGTGTTCTGTCAAAATGCAAAGGCAGGAAAAGTCCGGCTGGTGCCGACACAATCCTCCCGTTGTCTTGGGAGCGGTTAAAACCATATTCTGGTCATCAGTTAAAGAAGCTTGCTTGCGGCAAAAACGCGCTTTCTTTGATCTGGATCAATTTCACCCCGGGGGTTTCATGGCCGACACGTCTTTCCAACCATTCGACACGCATCTTGATCAGGACAGGGCGCTGGCGCTGTTGAAAGAGGCTGTGGCGGGTGCGGACGATGGGGAACTGTTCCTCGAACGGCGCCGGTCCGAAGTGCTGGTCTTCGACGATGGTCGTGTGAAAACCGCCAGCTACGATGCGTCCGAGGGATTCGGCTTGCGCGCCGTCCGGGGCGAAGTGGCAGGATATGCCCATTCCACCGACATTTCCGAATCGGCAATCAA
This sequence comes from Marivita sp., assembly GCF_017643905.1. Classification (GTDB taxonomy): domain Bacteria; phylum Pseudomonadota; class Alphaproteobacteria; order Rhodobacterales; family Rhodobacteraceae; genus Marivita. Next base: position 1,503 of record NZ_JAEPMO010000157.1, on the reverse strand, counting down.
GCGCGCCGTGGAAACCGCACGGCTGGCTGTGGGCGAGGGTGGCGGTACGCTCGCCGACAAACCCGCAGGCACGAATACCAAGCTGTATACCGATGCAGACCCGATTGCCGGGCACAGCTTTCCGGTCAAAGTGGACACCCTGCGCGAGATTGATGCCTATGCCCGCGCTCTCGATTCCCGGGTCGTGCAGGTCAGCGCGACAATTGCAGCATCGTTGCAGGAGGTGGCCATTCTGCGACCCGAAGGCACGCTGGTGTCCGACACCCGCCCCATGACTCGCGTGAATGTCAGTGTGATCGTCGAAGAGAACGGCCGCCGCGAATCGGGGACGGCAGGGGGCGGCGGGCGCGTAATGCTGGACGGTTTGCTCGATCCGGCGGACTGGCAGGACAAGGCCCGCGAAGCGCTGCGCATCGCGCTGGTCAATCTTGACGCGGTGCCCGCACCTGCAGGCGTGATGGATATTGTGCTTGGACCGGGCTGGCCGGGCATTCTGCTCCACGAGGCTGTGGGCCACGGGCTTGAAGGCGATTTCAACCGCAAGGGCAGTTCCGCCTTTGCCGGGCTGATGAGGCAGCAGGTTGCGGCAAAAGGCGTGACGGTTCTGGACGACGGGACCATTCCCGACCGCCGTGGGTCGATCACCGTGGATGACGAAGGCACGCCATCTGGCAAGAACGTGCTGATCGACGATGGGGTGCTGGTGGGCTTCATGCAGGACCGCCAGAACGCCCGCCTTATGGGAGTCGCGCCCACAGGCAATGGTCGCCGCGAAAGCTATGCCCATATTCCGATGCCGCGCATGACCAATACCTATATGCTGGGCGGCGATGTCGCGCCCGGAGATATCGTGGCAGACCTCAAGGATGGGATCTGGGCGGTCGGCTTCGGCGGCGGTCAGGTGGATATCACCAATGGCAAGTTCGTCTTCTCCTGCACCGAGGCCTATCGCGTGAAGGATGGCAAGGTCGGAGCGCCTGTCAAAGGGGCTACGCTGATCGGTGACGGCGCCACGGCGCTGCAACAGATTCGGGCACTGGGCAACGACATGGCGCTCGATCCTGGCATGGGCAATTGCGGCAAACAGGGGCAATGGGTGCCCGTCGGCGTGGGTCAGCCCACAGTGATGATCGGCGGATTGACCGTCGGCGGCGCGCAGACCTGAAAAAGAACCAATCTAAATCAATGCCTTGAAAGGGTGGCGGAGGAATTCTTCTCTGTCACCCTTTTGCGTTCACCACTGGTTAACCAGTGAAAGACTATTCCTGTTCCTGCAAGCGGACGGAGGCAGGATGGCCTTGGAACAGAACTCTTCCACTCACCCCCTACTCCCACCCACCACGGAAGACCAAAGGTTTGACTGGCTCCGTCTCTTGCGCTCGCGTCGGGTGGGGATCAGCACGTTTTACAGGCTGATGCACGATCATGGCAGCGCCGCTGCGGCACTGGCGCAACTGCCCAACATCGCCCGCGCCGCCGGGGTCGAGAACTATCAGATATGCT
>NZ_JAEPMO010000225.1 GCF_017643905.1 Marivita sp. | reverse complement strand
GCTAAGCAACTGGATACGGTATCCCGTGGCATACTGCAATCGTTGACGCCGCAGTTGCAAAATGCTAGCTGGACGCGTGATGAGCTTGAAGCCGTCACATCCCGAATTGCAGAAGAGCACGGGACGAAATTCGGCAAGCTGGCGGGCCCGATGCGGGCCGCGCTTGCGGGCCGGGCCGTGACGCCGAGTGTGTTCGATATGATGCTGGTTCTGGGGCGTGACGAAACAGTCGCCCGCCTGAAAGAAGCAGCCGCCAAAGGGACTGATTGACGCCACGACGGCGACGCGGTTTCTAGGCTTGGGATAGCTGGCTCCGGGCGCTTTGCCCTGAGCAATGAGACGAAGGGACCACGTATGTCTGACACCTCTAAAACCGCGACGCTGACCATTGGCGACAGCTCTTACGAGCTGCCGATCTACACCCCGACCGCCGGACCGGATGTCATCGACATTCGCAAGCTTTATGGTCAGGCAGGTGTGTTTACCTACGATCCCGGCTTCACCTCGACTGCGGCCTGCGACAGCACCATCACCTTTATCGACGGCGATGAAGGCGTGTTGCTGCACCGAGGCTACCCGATCGACCAACTGGCGGCGAAATCGCATTATCTCGAAGTGTGCTACCTGCTGCTGTACGGGGAACTGCCTTCGGCGGCCGAGCTTGAGCATTTCGAAAGCACGATCACCCGCCATACGATGATCCACGAGCAGATGCACAACTTCTTCCGTGGCTTCCGTCGCGATGCGCACCCGATGGCCACCATGGTTGGCGTGGTCGGCGCAATGTCGGCGTTCTATCACGATTCCACGGACATTTCCGACCCGCTGCAGCGCGAGATCGCGTCACATCGTCTGATCGCCAAGATGCCCACCATCGCGGCGATGGCCTACAAGTATTCGATTGGTCAGCCCTTCGTGTACCCGCGCAACGATCTGGATTACGCGGCGAACTTCCTGCACATGTGTTTTGCGGTTCCGGCTGAGCAGTATCAGGTCGACCCGATCATGGCGCGTGCCATGGACCGGATCTTCACTCTGCATGCCGACCATGAACAGAACGCATCGACATCGACTGTGCGTCTGGCCTCGTCTTCAGGTGCCAACCCCTTCGCGTGCATCGCGGCGGGTATTGCCTGCCTCTGGGGTCCCGCGCATGGCGGTGCGAACCAAGCCTGCCTTGAGATGCTCAAGGAAATCGGCACGCCCGACCGCATCCCGGAATACATCGCCCGTGCCAAGGACAAGAACGACCCGTTCCGCCTGATGGGCTTTGGCCACCGCGTCTACAAGAACTTCGACCCGCGTGCGACCGTGATGAAACAGTCGGCAGACGAAGTGCTGGACCTGCTGGGGGTCGAAAACAACCCGATCCTCGCGACCGCGAAGGAACTGGAAAAAGCTGCTCTGGCTGACGACTACTTCGCCGAGAAGAAGCTGTTCCCGAACGTGGATTTCTATTCCGGCGTCATCCTCGAAGCGATGGGCTTCCCGACCTCGATGTTCACGCCGATTTTCGCGCTGAGCCGGACTGTCGGCTGGATTTCCCAATGGAAAGAGCAGCTCGCCGATCCGCAGATGAAAATCGGCCGTCCGCGCCAGCTTTACCAAGGCGAGACAATGCGCGACTATGTCGACATCGAAAAGCGCTGATTTCTACAGGAAAGGCCGCCTTCGGGCGGCCTTTTTCATATGACCCATTTGGTGACCAAACGGCTGGTGTTGCGGAAGGCCCGGATCGCGGATCTGGACGACCTGCACGCGGTCTACAGCGACCCACAGGTGATGCGCTACTGGTCCAACCCGCCGCATGATGACATCGCGATCACACACCGCAATCTTGAGCGTCTGATCGCGTCGTCCGAACCGGTGGTGACCTATTTCGTCATCGAGTGCGGTGGCCATGCAATAGGCTGCGCTGGCGTGCATATGGGTGACGAGGTGGGGTTCCTGCTGCGGTCGGACCATTGGCAGCAAGGGCTGATGTCCGAGGCGCTTGGGGCGCTGATCCCTTATTTCTTTGAAGACCTGCGTTATCCGCAATTGACGGCGGACGCGGACCCGATGAATGCGGCCTCAATCGCAACGCTTCTGTCTGCCGGGTTCGTAAAAACCGGCGAGGCGAAGAACACGTTCTGCGTCGACGGCGTCTGGTCGGACAGTGTCTATTTCACGTTGAAGCCGGAGTTCCGGGCAGCGTAGGCCGAACCCAATGGTTCGGCCTGATCCGAGCCGTCTTACCGCCCTTCGTATTGCGCCGGGCGCTTTTCAAGGAACGCCACAACGCCCTCTTTGAAGTCACGGGTCTGGCCGCACTGACCTTGGAGTTTGGCCTCAAGCGCAAGCTGCTCTTCAAGATCGTTGTCAAACGACGCACGGATGGATTGCTTGACCCGCCGGTAGGCGGCGGTCGGCCCCTTGGCGAGGTGCAGCGCGCGGGATTTCCAATGATCAGCAAATCTCGCATCTGACACGGCCTCGTAGATCATGCCCCAATCATCTGCCTGACGGGCGGTGATCTTGTCTGCGAACAGCGCCGCGCCCATCGCCTTGGCCAGACCCATCTGGCGTGGCAGGTAATAGGTGCCGCCCGCGTCCGGGATCAGGCCGATGCGGGTAAACGCCTGCAGGAAGAACGCGGATTCGGTCGCGATCACCACATCCGCGGCCAGCGCGAGGTTGGCCCCTGCCCCGGCAGCAGCGCCGTTCACAGCGCTGATCGTCGGCACAGGGCAGTCGTAGATCGCGCGCAGCATCGGCACATATTCGTCGCGCAGGGTGCGTTCCAGATCAAGATTGGCCGCGTTGGCGCGGTCGCCAAGGTCCTGCCCCGAGCAAAAGGATTTCCCCGCGCCGGTCAAAACAACAACACGCGCAGACTTCCCACCTTCAAGTACGGCGTCTGTGATTTCGGCCCGCATCTGGGTGTTGAGGGCATTCATCACCTCGGGACGGTTCAAGGTGACCGTGGCAATGTCGTCGGTGATGTCAAAGGTGATGGTCTCGTAATTCATGCGCCGGGCACTCCTGATGATGCTGGTGGCATCAAACACGGAAGCACCCGGTTTGGCAAAGCCCAACGCGGCGTCACGAATCCTTGAGGATTTCCTTGAGCCGCGCCGCTTCATCCTCAGAGAGCCCGGCTTCGGTCGGGGCTGCCGCAGTCGAGCGACCTCGGACATAGGCCACACCGACCCCAAGGGCGAGCAGGAACAGGGCAGGACCGGACAGCCACAGGATGATGTTCCAGCCATCTGTGCGAGGTTTCAGCAGTACGAATTCGCCGTATCGGGCGACAAGGTAGTCGAGAACCTGCTGATCGCTGTCCCCCGCCACCAGACGTTCTCGCACGACAAGGCGCAGTTCCCGCGCGAGGTCGGCATGGGATTCGTCAATGCTTTCGTTCTGGCACACCACGCAGCGCAGTCCTTTGGACAGCTCGCGGGCACGGTTTTCGAGCACCGGATCATCCAGCACTTCGTCAGGTTGTACCGCGAATGCCGGTGACGCAATGGGCATCGCCACCGCAAGGCCCAGGACCACCGCCAGAAGCCGCAACAGGTTCGGAAGACTGGTCATTCCGCCGGAACCCCCTGCGGTGTCGCCTGACGCTGCGCTCCTGCCGCCACACGGTAGCGACGGTCGGTGAGAGACAGCACTCCGCCCAGAGCCATGAGCAACGCACCCGCCCAGATCCAGTTCGCCAGCGGCTTGATATAGGTCCGCATGACCCAGCCACCGTCGTCCTGCGGATCGCCTATCACGACGTAGATGTCGCGCAGGAAGCGGTAGTCGATGGCCGCCTCTGTCGTCGGCATCTGCGCCACGGGATAGTTGCGCTTTTCCGGATTGAGGAAGGCAATCTGTTCGCCATCGCGGCGCACGATCACATCCCCCATGGTGGAGAAATAGTTCGGTCCGCGCACCTGGTTGACCGCGGTGAGTTCAAGTTCGAAATCGCCAACCTGGAACGGTTCGCCGATCTGCGCGACACGAATGTCCTCTTCCTGCCACGCCATCAGACCAGCGATGCCAACCATGGTGATGCCAAAGCCGATATGGGCCGTTGCCTTGCCCCAATCCGACCGCGGCAAGCGCAGCAAACGAGACAGGTCACGGGTCTGACCCGTGCGGTTGATCAGGTCCACAACAGCGCCCGAGATCACCCACGCGGCCAAAAAGACGCCAACGGGGCCAAGCAGGCTGGTGCCGGTCTGCATGGTCCAGAAGAGGCCCAGCAGAAGCACACCAAGGATGAACGCAGGCACAAGCTGCTTCACCGCCCGGTCCACCTTGGCGCGTTTCCAGCTGAGCATCGACCCCAGAGGCAAAAGCAGGCCGAGCACCACCATGAACGGGGTGAACGCCATGTTGAAGAACGGCGCGCCCACGCTGAGCTTGGTGTCAAAGAACATCTCGGCAACAACAGGCCACATGGTGCCAACGAAGACGACAAAGCAACTGACCGCAAGGATCACATTGTTCGCGACCAACGCGCTTTCGCGGCTGGCCACGCCAAAGACGCCCTTGGCCTCCATCGCGGTGGCGCGGAACGCATAGAGCGTGAGTGCGCCTCCGGTGAAGAACACCATGATCATCAGGATGAACACACCGCGTTCGGGATCATTTGCGAAGGCATGAACCGATGTCAGCAGGCCCGAGCGGACAATGAAGGTACCGATCAGCGAGAAGCCGAAGGCAAGAATCGCCAGCAGTATGGTCCAGCTTTTGAGCGCCTCACGCTTTTCCACCACAATGGCCGAGTGCAGAAGCGCTGCGGCCAGCAGCCAAGGCATGAAGGATGCGTTCTCGACCGGGTCCCAGAACCAGAAGCCACCCCAACCAAGCTCGTAATAGGC
>NZ_JAEPMO010000129.1 GCF_017643905.1 Marivita sp. | reverse complement strand
ATCCGTCCAACGGCGACGGCGGCCGGTATCAGAGACCGACAAAACTTGAATACGGCGGGTGTCTTCGTGTGCGTCCATAAGGACACTCGATAAACGTTCAGCACGCTAAACAGCCAGACGGCCCTCGGCGGATGTTTACGAACCAATCGCCAGTCAGCATAGATGAATTGCTGGAAACAACAAAGGAAGGCAGTGCAAAGATTGTTGAAATCGTAAACGATTTTAACGAGCTGCTCTATGATGAGGTAATACCGCGCCTGTTTGCCAAGGTTTTCGAATTGGATGAAAAAAGCAAATCAGAAGAACATGAAGTGGAACTCATAAAGATCCCATCAAGTGGGTACTATGAGGTTACCGCGGCAAAGGACAAGATTGTTCGCAGGTCCGACTCCATCGTCAAAGACAGTGAAAGAGAAAAGAGCTTTCACCTTGATGCATACTGCTTTGACTCTAATTCTGAGAGAAGCCTCTTTTGGGACCTTCTTCGAGAGAAACGCGTAAAGCAAATCTACTTCACTGGCATGCTGACACATGGCCAGTCTGATTTCTTTGTTCAATATATTGACCCTGAAAGCCGAACAGTCCGGAGCTACTACCCTGACTTCATCTTCTTGAGAGAGGAGCCAGATGGTACCGAGAAGTATGTCATTGTGGAGGTAAAGGGGGATCATCAGGTTGATGATGCCGTCGTTCAAGCCAAGAAGGACTTTGCGCAGCAGATCGCCGCGGCCAGCGGCATGGAGTACCAAATCATCAAATCCACGGATGCTGACCAGAACAGGTTCAGGATGTTGTTGTAATCCCCCCTCGGCATGGTTCCTCCCCGGCTCAGATCGTATACGGGGGGGCTTAGCGCGCAAGTTTTCTAGCGACTGGCGTTTTCACCGGGGAAGCCACCTGGAAGCCACTCCTTCGGCCGTTCTGAAAATTCCGACTCAATATCAAACCCTTACAAGATCGCTCTGGTGGTCAAGGTGGATTCCAGCCGAAATACAGGGAATCCACAAGGTGGAAGCCGGTGGCCACGTAAGCCACCCGCACAGCGAGCGCCCAGAAGCCATTGAATCCACGTGTAAAAATGGTTGACATTTCTAGCCCCCTTGACGTAACAAAGAACCATCGAAGAATTGCGCCCGGAGGATGACCCTCGCGGGCGCTTTTGTTTTCCCGACATCGCGGATCCCATGGGCCGCCGGTCCTGCTGGCCGGGGGCATGTCCCTGGCCGCCCCGCACCATCTGCGAAAGCCACCTCATGGACCTCGTTTTCGCGCCGAGCCAGATCGAAACCTGGCCGATTGCCCGGCTGCGCCCCTATGCACGCAATGCCAAGATGCATGGCGACGACCAGGTGGCGAAGATCGCCGCCAGCATGGCCAAGTTCGGCTGGACCGTGCCCTGCATGGTGGCCGACGACGGTGAACTGATCGCGGGCCATGGCCGAGTGCTTGCCGCGACCATGCTTGGGCTGACCGAGGTGCCGGTGATCCGGCTCAATCATCTCGACGAGGCCGAGCGCCGCGCCTACCGGATCGCCGACAACAAGCTTACGGAGCTCGGCGAATGGGACGAAGCCCTACTCCGTGACGAGATCGCGGGGCTCTTGGCCGAGGATTTTGACCTGACGCTCTTGGGCATCAGCGACGATGATCTCGATGCGCTGTTGCGGGATCCCGAGGCGCTGGGCGGCGATGGCCCGGTCGAGGGCGAGGACGATGTTCCGGAGCTGCCGGTCACGCCGGTATCGGTGCCGGGCGACCTGTGGCAGCTTGGCGCGCATCGGCTGATCTGCGGCGACAGCACGGCGGCAGATGTGGTCGAGCGATTACTGGGCGACGTGCGACCGCTCCTGATGGTGACCGACCCGCCCTATGGCGTCGAATATGACCCCTCCTGGCGCAACCAGGCGGGCGCAGCCAAGACGAAACGCACCGGCAAGGTGCTGAACGACGACCGCGCTGACTGGCGCGAAGCATGGGCGCTGTTCCCCGGCGACGTCGCCTACATCTGGCACGGCGCACTGCATGCAGCGACCGTGGCCGACAGCCTGACTGCCGCAGGCTTCGCCATCCGGTCGCAGATCATCTGGGCCAAGGACCGCCTGGTTCTGAGCCGCGGCGATTACCACTGGCAGCACGAACCCTGCTGGTATGCGGTGCGCGCCAAGGGCAAGGGTCACTGGGCGGGGGACCGCAAGCAGACGACGCTGTGGCAGATCGCCAACCGGGATCAGGACGCCGACACCGTGCACGGCACCCAGAAGCCGGTGGAATGCATGCGTCGGCCGATCCTGAACAACTCCAGCCCCGGCCAGGCGGTCTATGAACCGTTCATGGGGTCCGGCACCACGCTGATCGCGGCGGAGACCACAGGCCGTGTCTGCCTTGGGGTCGAGTTGAATCCCGCCTATGTCGATGTCGCCATCGAGCGCTGGCAGTCCTTCACCGGCCAAGAGGCCATGCTGGCAGAAACCGCCGAGAGTTTCGCCGCACTCAAGGCCAAGCGGCTGGCAGCATGACCATGCACCTGCGCCCGAGCCAGATTTCGTTCTGGCCGCTGGATCGCCTCAAACCCTACGCCCGCAACGCCAAGACCCACGACGCCGACCAGGTGGCAAGGATCGCCGCCAGCATGGCCGAGTTCGGCTGGACCGTTCCCTGCCTCGTCGCCGCCGACGGCGAGTTGATCGCGGGCCATGGCCGCGTCCTGGCCGCGGCGCAGCTCGGGCTGGCCGAGGCACCAGTCATCGTGCTGGACCACCTGACCGAGGCGCAGCGCCGCGCCTACCGTATCGCCGACAACAAGTTGACAGAGATGGGCGGCTGGGATGACGCTCTGCTCGTCGAGGAGCTGCGCGGGCTGCTGGCCGAGGATTTCGACCTCGGACTTATCGGCATCCACGAGGACGAACTGGACGCGCTGCTGCACGATGCCGACAACGACCGCGCGCCCATCGACGACGGCACCGCCGACACCATCCCCGAGGTCCCAACCGAGCCGATTACGCGCCCCGGCGACATTTGGCGGCTCGGGCATCACCGGCTGATCTGCGGCGATGCGACCGACCCGGCCATGGTCGCACGGCTGATGGACGGGGCACAGGCGTCGCTCATGTTCACCTCGCCACCCTATGCGCAGCAGCGCGACTATGGCGCGGCGAAGGAAAAGGTCGGCGATTGGGATGCGCTGATGCAAGGCGTCTTTTCCGCGGCAGCCGTCACTGCCGATGCCCAGTTGCTGGTCAACCTCGGCCTCGTCCATCGCGACGGCGAATGGATCCCCTATTGGGAAGGCTGGGTGGACTGGATGCGCACACAGGGCTGGCGGCGCTTCGGCTGGTATGTGTGGGACCAGGGGCCCGGCCTGCCCGGCGATTGGAACGGCCGCCTCGCGCCCTCGCACGAGTTCATCTTCCACTTCAACCGCCAGCCGCGGAAGCCGAACAAGACGGTCGAGAGCAAGCACGCAGGCGAGACCCTCGGCGGCGGGGGATTGCGCGGGGCTGACGGCACGGTCCATCGCAAGACCGGTTACGGCAACGCGATCCAGAGCCATCGCATCCCCGACTCTGTATTCCGGATCATGCGCCACAAGGGAGGCTTGGGCGCCGCCGGATCGCACCCGGCCGTGTTCCCTGTGGCGCTGGTCGAGGCGGTGCTCGAGGCCTTCACCGATCCGGGCGAGCTGGTGTTCGAGCCCTTCTGCGGCTCTGGCACCCAGCTGATCGCAACTGAGCGCACCGGGCGGCGCTGCTGTGCAGTGGAACTGGATCCCGTCTACTGCGACGTCGCCGTGCGGCGCTGGGAGATGGCGACGGGGCGTAAGGCGCAGTTGGACAATCGCAACGAGACCACCATTGGCAAGGAGACAAAGCAGCAATGATCATCGATGTCCCGATCTGGCGAAACGCCGACCTTGTACGTATCATTCCCATCACGCGCGGAGACCTGAACCAGGCCATCGCGCGCTGCGGGTTTCGACCGGAATACAAGCCAAAACCCGGCAAGGACCGCTGGTATAGTTGGCGAGACGTGGTGGCGGTTGCTGCAGCACAGGACTTGCGCAAGATCGGGTTTGATCCTGCCATCGCATTCGGTTTGGTGCAAAACCACCTGTCGCCGTTTTTGCGGGACGCCATCAAAACGCCGGATGACTGCGACGGCGTGATCTGGCTGGTGAGCCTGAGTGGGCATCACCTCGCCGAAGACACCTCGTGCCAGTTCCTGCGCCAAGGCGAGGGCGTTGAAGCCCTGATCGCGCCAAGCGAGAACGCACAGATTGTCGTGAATATCGGCAGGATTGCAGAACGCGTGCGCAATGACCTGCAGGCGACCGAGACTGCAAGGGTCATCCGAGAGGAATTTCAGATAACAGGACCGATCATGTGAGCCAATCGCGCCGCATGTCGCTAATCGAAGCCATCACCAATGTCGCGGTGGGCTACGCCTTGGCGGTGGTAACGCAGATGCTGGTGTTCCCGTGGTTCGGTTTGCATGCGAGCCTTGGCGACAACCTGGCGCTGGGCTTGGTATTCACCGCGGTCTCGTTGATCCGCAGCTACGCCCTGCGCAGACTGTTCACGCGGTTCGATCGCAAATAAAAAAGGACCAGCCAAAGCTGGTCCTGAGTTGAGGCAGATTTGCAGCGAGCAGGCCCGCAAATCAGGCAGGTCGACAGGCGGTCAACCTCAACACCTTGTCCGCCGTCAGGTTTCGATTCGCAAGGCTGGATCAACATGTAGAAAGGATCAGAGGGCCGGGCCCCTCATATTGATCCTCGAATGTGATAAATGCGTCCACGCTGCTCGTCTGACGTCGTGGCCACATCAAAGCCGAGCTTCTTCTTCAGGCCGCCAGAGATCATGCCGCGAGCGCTATGCTGCGCCCAACCAGTCACCTCAACGATCTCGTTGATGGATGCACCTTCAGGTCGCTGCAAGAGCGCGATGATTGTCGCCTGCTTGGTCCCAGTGCGGATGGAAACGGGCTTGGGCGTGGCAGGATCCGCCGGTGTTTCGGGGGAATCCTGCGGCGCCGAGACCACCTCCAGCTTTGCCTTACGCACATTGGTCATGGTCGTCGCGACGACGGGCTCGATGCCGATGGCGGCAAGGCCAGCTTCGGTGGCGATCAGGGTGGTGCCGTGGCCATCGCCAGTCTCACGCCAGAGGGGCTCACCCCGGCGCAGGTTGGCTTCGACCTCCTCGAGCCAGCCGCGCTCGATCATCTTCGTCACTGCCATCTTGGCGGCAGCGCCAGCCAGTCCTTCGGGCAGCGGCATTGCCAGATTGCTCGGGCGCGTGGCAGCCCGGCTGAGGATGATGGACTGCGTATCGGTGAGTTTGGGCATTTTGGTCTCCTGTCTTGATGGGGTGTCGGGGATGGGTCACTCGCTCTCGGCCATCGCAGCGGCGACCGCGAAGTGCTGCACCCAACCGGTTAGGTAAGGCAGCCCAGCAGGGATGCCGTGCTCACGTTCGGTCTTGTGATCGATGCGCCAGGCCTGCCAGCGGCGGATCGCGGAGGTGATGGCAGCCTCGAGCGCGATGTTACAGCCGGTCATGTTGCCGACGACATCGTCGGCGAAATGCCGACCGATGCGGCTGTCGAGGAAGTCGCGGATGCCGATCATCTCGTCCTCGCTGCTGGCGCCTATGGCCTCGGCAATCAGGCGCGAGGCAAGCATCCAGACCTCTGCGCTGCGGCGGTCGCGCTCTGGGCAGACAGTCAGGGTGCGGAAGAAGCCGAAATCCTCCTTGCGGCTGGGGAGGATAGGATGCGTGGTCATGGTGGAGATCCTTGTGATGGGGGCTGGCGGGGCGCTGGGCCCCGCCCGTTTGCGATCAAGCGGCGCTGAAGGCTTCAAGCGTCGCGATGTGGCTCCGCAGCGCCGCGGCCTCTTCGAGCGCCGCGTCGGCCCAGAAGGCGGCGCGGGCGTTGCAAGCGCGGGCGAGATGCTCGGCGTCTGTTTTGGTGAAGCGGTTGACCTTGTGCGCGCGGCCATGGCCCGTGCAGGTGGCGCGGTGCTTGCCGCCTTCAGGCGTGAGGGTGAAGGTCAGGGGTCCGAAGTCGTCGATAACGATCCAGTTGTGCGAGGCGATCGTGGCGCAGGCGCTGGGCGCGAGGCGGGCTTCGATCTCTTCAGCGGCGGTGCGGAAGTCGGCGATCAATTTGGCGGTGGCGTCGGTCATGGCGGTGGCTCTCTCTGGTGATTTGCATCGTTTCCGTGCGATGACATTCGCTCCGCCCCGCCGATTATCGTAGGCAAATCTGAGCAATATCAGTGCTTTATAATCCTCTCAGCGGCAATCAATCGATGCGATCCGGATGGGTCAGCGCGGACTGTTCCGCGTCATGGCGCTGGGCAGCATCAGGTGGGTCGCGGCGGGCGTTGACGATGGAGACAAAAATCGCGCGGGCGACAGCCGCGACCTCGTCGGCCCCGGCACTGGTCAGATCGACGTCGTGGATGGCAATGGCCTCGCCCAGATCGGTCAGCGCGTAGAGCGTTGCGAATTCGGCGTCCGTCGGGTCGCAGGTTTCGGTGCCGCGGTCGTCGGGGCTGATCGCCACACTGCGACAGAAGCGCAGATCAAAGCCGATCGCGTATTCGCGGCGGGCGATATCTGCGAGGATTTCGCCCTCGGACAAGCAGTTCAGGGAAGGCAGGGTCATTGTACTGATCCTTCGGGAGCGTGGGTTTCGGGATCGAGTTCGCTCCATGTGCCGTCCTGCCAGACGTAGAGATGGCAGGACTGGCAAGTCGGGCGCGGCAAGATCACCGGGTCACGAGGCGTCGCGAAGGCCTCGATTTCGTCGGCGCGGACCTGCCGGATTTCGCGGGCGGCGTGGATGTCCTCGGGCGCCCAAGGGGCCAGCGCAGTCAGCATGTGCGAGGGGTATCCGTCGTAGTGACAGTACACATGGGCCCATTCCTCGGGTCCGATCTGGATCGCGATCTGTGCACGCGTGCTCATGGTCGCCCCCTCAGATCAGCTGGAGGCTCGCCAGCATGGTGCTGGCAGCGGCGAGCTGGTTGGTCGGCAGTTCGATCTTGATGTGCGAGATCACGTCGGAGGCTTCGGCGGTGATCCCCGCATCGCGCAGCTCGGCCTCGATGATCTCGGCGACGGCGTCGGGGCGCGAGCGGTCGAGATGCTCCGGCAGCGCGGCGTGGTCGATGCGGATGGTGGTGATGGCGGTCATGTGCGTGTCCTTTCAGGGTTGGGTGTTGGCTGGGCCTGCGCGGCGTCCAGCCTCAAAGGCAGCCTCCAGCGCCGAACGCACGGCCCAGACGGCGTGTTCGTGGAAATCGAGCCGGTCCCAATTCTGGGTCTCGAGGGTTTCAAGGAAAAGGTGGCGCTCGGCGATCTCCAGTAGCAGGGCATCGCGGGCGGCGTTGGGATCGGCGGGCTTGCGGCGTGCCATGGTCAGTCCTCCCAGCGGTGTTCGGGGTGGGTGGTGCGCGCGCGAGCTTCCTCGCGCATCATCTCGTGGGCCTTGGCCATCTCGACCATCCCGTCGGCTTCGCTCATCCGCCCCGACATCACTTCGTCCATCACCCAGTTCACCCGCTCTTGCGCGGGGCTGGTGTGGTCCCGCCACCCTTCGCTCATCGAGCTGTGCCCCATCTTCTCCTGTGCGCGCATGGCTCTCTCCGATCCTTGTGTGCGGGGTGCGATGCACCCGCTTTCTGAGACCATGAATCGCTCGATCCGGGAGTGTAATCAACTGAATAAGCGGCTCATTTCTGTTTAATTTCAATGTATTGAGGATCATCTCAGCGCCATGGAAGGTATGTCCGAGCGTGCCTATGCCGAAGCTTCCGGCCTCTCTCGGGGCGCGGTGCAGAAAGCGCGAAAGAACGGTCGGCTGGTGCTCTTTGCCGACGGGTCGATCAACGCCGCAGCATCTGATGCGCGTCGGGGCGCGATGACTGATCCAGACCAGCAGATGCGATCGCGGGGCAGCGTCGGCGAAGGTGCCGTCTCCGGTCCCAGCGACAGTACGTCCTATCTGAAAGCCCGGACCGCGCTGACGGTTTACCAGGCGCAAGAACGCCAACTGGCCATCCAGAAAAAGAAGGGCGTGCTGGTCGACCGCGCGCGCGCCGAGACGCTGGTGTTCCGCCTCGCGCGCCAGGAGCGCGACACTTGGGTCACCTGGCCCACCCGCGTCGCGGCCCTCATGGCCGCGCAATTATCCGCAGAGATGGAGAAGGCATCGGGGGTGCCCGTGACGATCGAGACTGCGATCCTGCAGAGGGTGCTGGAAACCCATGTCCGAGAGCAGCTCGACGCCCTCGCAGACCTCCGGGTCTCGATTGCATGAAGGAGACAATGCACACAGCCTGACCGACAACGATCTGACCGAGGGGCTCAATCTCGGCTTCGACGGGGCCGAGGACGTCCTGCGCGCCTGGCGGCGCGGGATGCGGCCTGATGCCGATCTCACGGTGTCGGAATGGGCCGACGCGCAGCGTTGGCTCTCATCGCGGGCGGCAGCCGAACCGGGGCGGTATCGCACGGCGCGCGCGCCCTACCTGCGCGAAAGCATGGAGGCGCTGTCACCAAGCCATCCGGCGCAGCGGATTTCGTTCATGAAAGCCGCGCAGGTCGGCGCAACTGAAGCCGGCAACAACTGGATCGGCTTTGTGATCCATCATGCGCCCGGTCCCATGCTCGCAGTGCTGCCCACCGTGGAGATGGCCAAGCGCACCTCGCGCGGGCGGATCGATCCGCTGATTGAAGACAGCCCTGCGCTGAAAGAACGCGTGCAGCCAGCGCGCTCGCGGGATGCCGGAAACTCGATGCTGTCGAAGGAGTTTCCCGGCGGCATTCTGGTGCTGACGGGAGCGAACAGCGCGACCGGCCTGCGCTCGATGCCCGCGCGCTATGTGTTTCTGGACGAGGTCGATGCTTATCCAGCCTCGGCAGACGAAGAAGGTGATCCGGTCACGCTGGCCGAAGCGCGCACCACCACCTTTGCGCATCGGCGTAAAGTGTTCATGGTATCCACCCCGACCATCCGGGGGCTCTCTCGCATCGAGCGAGAGTTCGAGGCCAGTGACCAGCGGCGGTATTTCGTGCCCTGCCCGCATTGCGGCCATAAGCAATGGCTGCAGTTCGAGCGGCTCCGCTGGGACAAAGGCCGGCCGGAAACCGCGGCCTATGCCTGCGAGGGCTGCGAGCGCCCGATCGCCGAGCACCACAAGACGTGGATGCTGGTGCAAGGGGAATGGCGGGCGACAGCGATCAGCGCGGATCCAAACGCGATCGGCTTTCACCTCCCGGCGCTCTATTCGCCGATCGGCTGGAAAAGCTGGGAGCAGATCGCACGCGACTGGCTGGCGGCGCAGGGCTCGGACGAGATGCTGCGCGCAGCGCGCAACACGCTTCTGGGCGAGACATGGGTTGAAAGTGGCGATGCGCCAGAATGGCAGCGGCTGGCAGATCGACGCGAGGCCTATGCGGCGCAGGTTCCCATGGGTGGTCTGTTCCTGACTGCCGGGGCCGACGTACAAAAGGACCGTATCGAGGTCGATGTCTGGGCTTGGGGCCGCGGCCTCGAAAGCTGGCTCGTCGATCACATCGTGCTTCCGGGCGGTCCTGGTGATCCGGCCTGCTGGCAAGCACTGACAGAGTTGCTCGGTCAAACCTGGGTGCATGAGAACGGCGCGGTGATGCCGCTTGCCAAGCTGGCCATCGACACCGGGTATGAAACCGCCGCGGTCTACGCCTGGGCGCGGCCGCAGGGGATATCGCAGGTCGCGCCCGTCAAAGGTCTCGAAGGGTTCAACCGCGCGACGCCGGTGTCGGGCCCGACCTTTGTCGACGCGACCGTGAACGGACGGAAGCTGAAGCGCGGGGCGCGGCTCTGGACCGTGGCAACCGCCACGTTCAAGGCGGAGACCTATCGGTATCTGCGGATCGAACGGCCATCGGATGATGATCGCGCGCTGGGCGCGCCCAATCCAGCGGGCATGATCCACCTGCCCGACTGGGCGGACAGCGAATGGCTCAAGCAGCTCGTGGCTGAGCAGTTGGTGACGATCCGCGACCGGCGCGGCTACGCCCGTCAGGAATGGCAGAAGATGCGCGAGAGGAACGAAGCGCTGGACACACGGGTCTATGCGCGGGCCGCCGCGTGGATCCTCGGCGCCGACCGCTTCGACGAAAGGATGTGGCGACAGCTGGAGAAGCAGGCCGGTATCGAAACCGCTGTCACCTCGCAAACGGCCGAGCCCGAGAAATCGACCGAACGTCAGGCAGGGCGGATCGCATCGCCCCGGCGGCGCGGCTGGAAGATCAGCACGCCCAAATACATGGAATGATGAATGACCCTCGACGAGCTGAAACTCCGCCAAAGCGCGCTCTTGGCCGCGCGCTACAGCGGCACACGGTCTGTGAGCTATGACGGCAAGACGGTGAATTACGGCACCGACGCCGAGCTCGCCGCAGCTATCGGTGATATCGAACGGCGCATTGCGAAACTCGAACGCGGCGCTGGGCGCGTGCTCCGCCCCTTTGCCGTGAAGGATCTGTGATGAACTGGCGGCAGCGCCTTGGGGCGTTTATCGGAGGCTTCGATGCAGGCCAGCACCACCGACGCCTGCGCGGATTCCAGGCGACGCGGGCTCATGTGAATGCCCTGATCGCGGCCTCGGGGCCTGACATCACTGCCCGTGCCCGCTGGCTGGTGCGGAACAACGGCTATGCCGTGAATGCAGTCGAAAGCTGGGCGGCGAATACCGTGGGTGACGGGATCAAGCCGATCTCGAAGCTGGCCGATGCCGCCCGGAAAGAAGAGCTGCAGCGGCTCTGGCTCGCCTGGACCGATGAGGCCGACGCCGAAGGGCTGACAGACTTCTACGGTCTACAACGCCGCGCCGCGCGCGAGGTATTCTTGGCCGGTGAAGTATTCGTGCGGATCCGCCCACGGCGCGTGGAGGACGGCCTCACGGTCCCCCTCCAACTCCAGATGTTACCCTCGGAAATGCTGCCGCTCCATGAGACCGGCGTGGCGCGCAACGGCAATGCCATCCGGCAGGGGATTGAGTTCGACCGGATTGGACGACGCGTCGCCTATCACTTCTTCCGCCGTCATCCGGGCGACAGCACCGATCCTGGACTGTCTGGAGAAATTGTCCGAGTGCCCGCCTCGGAGGTGATCCACGTCATCGACCCGGTGGAAGGCGGCCAGCTGCGCGGCGTCTCGAAACTGGCCCCGGCGATCGTGAAGCTCTTCCTGCTTGATCAGTACGATGACGCCGAGCTCGACCGGAAGAAGGTCGCCGCGATGTACGCGATGTTCGTGACCTCACCCGCCCCAGAGAACCCGCTCGCCCCCTTGGACGACGAGGAGATGCCCGCAGGCGTCGAGATCAGCCCGGGCCAGATCGTCCGGCTGGATGCCGGCGAGGATGTGACCGTCGGCCAGCCTGCCGACAGCGGTGCGACCTATGAGCCGTTCCAGTACCGGACGCTGCTGCAAATCTCGGCCGCGCTGGGCATCCCCTATCCATATCTCGCCAATGACATGGTGAAGGGGAACTTCTCGAACTCGCGCCTGGCGCTGATCGAGTTCCGCCGTCGAGTTTCGGCATGGCAGCACTCAGTGATGGTCTATCAGCTTTGCCGCCCGGTCTATGCACGGTGGCTCGATCTTGCCGTGCTCTCCGGCGCGCTGTCCCTGCCCGGCTATGAGGCGGATCGCCCGCGCATGCTGGCCGCCGACTGGCTGCCGACGAAATGGGACTGGGTCGATCCGCTGAAAGACGCCAATGCCGAGATCGCCCAGATCGAGGCGGGACTGAAATCTCGCACTCAGGCCATCGCTGAACGCGGCTATGACGCCGAACAGGTGGATCGGGAGATTGCCGCAGAGCGGGAACGCGAGCGCGCGCTGGGCCTCGACTTCCGCCGGCCGGGATCGCCCGCGCAAGGCGTGCAGGCTGTACCGACCGAGAAAGATCGGGCCGAGCCAAACAATGAGACCGATGACGCGGAAGACCGCCCACGCCCTGACGAGGACCAAGCCTAATGCT
>NZ_JAEPMO010000006.1 GCF_017643905.1 Marivita sp. | reverse complement strand
CGCGGAGTTCGGTCACGCTTGCCGAGGGCTGAATGATCCGCCGCGCGTCTTCGGGTGCCTTGGCATAGCTTTGCATATGACCAACGACACCCTTGATCGGCTTCACGAGCAATATCCGAACTGCAAGGAACAAGAGGCCCGCAGTCACGATCGAAATCACCGCCGACAGCACCAGAATGCGCAAGCCATAATCGATCATCGCCATCCGCAGCTCGCTGGTGTCCAACGTGATCTCGATCAGCAGACCGCCATCCCGGAACGGGTTGCCGATCACCCGGATCGTTTCGTTCTCGGGGTCGATCAAGCGGGCCATCGCATCGCGGATCAGGGTGAGCGCGTTGGCATCGCGCAGATCGAATGTCTGCGACACCTCGCTAGGCATAGGAGAGGACAGCACCAGTTGCCGCAACTCGTCGCGCCGCAGCACCACGTTGTACACACCGGCATTGAGCAACAGTTCCGCTTCAAGCTCGCTGTCGATCATGTCGTCCGCCAAAAGCGCCAGAGATGCGATCTGCGCCCGTTCCAGCCGATTGAGAAGAAAGTCTTCGCGATACCGCGCGATGGACGGAACGAAGATCAACACCTCTGCCAACATCACGAAGACGGTGGTCAGGATCAGGAAGCGGCCGGACAGCGAATTCAGCATGGATGCAATCCCGGCCCGGTCACGTTAGGGCAGCCATTTCTGAACAAATCCAACCACTTTCTTCACAGTGTCACTTTCAAACAGTCGAGGAGAGAAATAAGCGCCCGCAGCCCGTTTGTTAAGCTCCCCAATGGTCGGGTAAGGCGCAACCATGTTGGCGATCTGGGTCATTTTCATCTTATTGGCAATCACCAGCGCCCACAGATTGATCAACTCGCCTGCCTGTTCACCGGCGATCGACGCGCCGACGGGTCGTCCCTTGACCACCATCACCTTGATCAAGCCGCGTGTCTTGCGTTCGGCAGTCGCGCGGTCGTTGTGGCTGTAGTGGAAGCGCACGACTTCGAGCTTGTCTCCATGCTCCTTGCGGGCCTGTTCCTCGGTCAAACCGACCTGCGACAGCTCTGGTTGTGTATATGTCGCCCAAGGAATGTGCCGCGTGGTGGCCTTGGACGGCAGACCAAACAGCATGGACCGGATGATGACCCCGGCATGGTAGCCAGCCACATGAGTGAACTGCAGCCCACCCGCCACATCGCCGATGGCGTAGACCTTCTTGTTCGAGGTCCGCATCGACGCATCCACTTCGATCCCTGTCCGTGTCGTCTTGATGCCCGCCTTTTCCAGATCGAGCCCTGCAGTGTTTGCCTTGCGACCAACAGCAACCAGAATATGCGTTCCCTTGAACACGCGGCCGTCTTCGGTTTCCACCTCGATCGCACCCGCTGTGCCGCGCACCTCTTTCGCGTTCGATCCTTCGGCGATCTCAAGCCCTTCTTCGCGCAGACTGTCCAGCACGATGGCAGCCATTTCCGGGTCATCCTTGCCCAGCGCCTTCGCGCCTTCGATCACCGTCACTTTTGATCCAAGCCGCAGATGCGCCTGCGCCATTTCCATCCCGATGGGGCCACCACCGATGACCAGCAAATGCTCGGGCTGTTCGCGTAGCTCCCAAAGCGATTCATTGGTGATGTAGGGCACCTTGTCCAAGCCGGGGATCGGCGGCACGAAGGGAGAAGAGCCCGTGGCGATGACGACACGACGGGCTTTGATACGATACGGACCGGCCTCGACCTCGGTCGGAGAGACAAAGCGCCCGAATTCGCGGATCACCCGGACCCCCAGCCCTTCGAACCGTTCCTGGCTGTCGACGGGTTCGATCTGGGCGATCACGTCGGCCACATGATCCTTGGCCGCAGCGTAGTCCACCTGAGGGGTGACATTCGCGATGCCGTAGCGGTCTGCATGGGTCATGGCATAGGCCGTCTTGGCCGAAGCGATCAGCGCTTTTGAGGGAACGCAGCCATAGTTCAGGCAATCGCCGCCCATTTTGTGTGCCTCGAGAAGGACCACGCTGGCCCCCATCTGCACCGCACCTGCTGCTACCGACAATCCGCCGGACCCCGCGCCGATGATCAGAACATCTGTCTTGATGGTTTCCATGATCACAGTCCTTTCTTGCCGCGCACGGCCTTCAGCACGATGGGAAGCGCCGCAAGGACACAGAGACCAAGGATCGGAAGCAGGATGTGCGGCTCGAAGATGATGCCGAGGTTCGGTGTCTCGCCACGCGCGAACACTTCACCCAGACCGGCCCCGACCGAAGTATAGACAACACCGCCGGGAATAATGCCAAGGAAGGTGGAAACGAAGAAGCGATAGAGCGGGACGCCAACCAGTGCAGGCACTAGGTTTGCGACGAAGAACGGCACGGCGGGCACCAGTCGGATCAGGAACAGCATCGACCATTGGTTCTCGTCGATCCCGTCCTTGATCTTGCGGACCGCGCCATCGCTGGCTTCCATCTTGGCCGCCAGCTTTTCACCCAGACCATAGCGCGCCGCCAGGAAGATCATCGTCGCGCCGACAGTGGCCGCGAGGACGTTGAACAACGCACCCGGAAACACCCCGAACAAAAAGCCCCCCGTCAGCGTCGCAATCGTCGCTCCTGGCAGGGAAAACCCGACAATCGCGATATAAGCCAACATGAACACACCTGCCGTCAGGACATAATTGGCGTCGCGGAACGCCTCGAGCGCCTCACGATTGGCTGCCAGTGTCTCGAAACTCAGGTAATCGCGCAGGGTAAAGGCACCAATCAGCGCGACCGCGCCAATGGCAATCAGGGGCGCAAAGCGCTTCCATGCGGGGGTATGTTGGGTGTTTGTCATATCTGTCATGTCATACAGGCCGGGGAGGGCCACCTCTTGAACTGATGTGTTTGCGTTGACTGATACATGCCCCTTGCAGCACTCCAGCAACACCCGGCTCACGCCCGGTTGATCGCTGGCTCCGATTTACGTGAGAATCCCCTGCTCAGCGGCCCGTATTGAAACATTAGACCCGCGCACCCCCGGCCAATATTGCAGACTGTGTCAAACCCACACGCCGCCGTGTGCCATTGTTTCAAAACGCCACGCTGAAAAGCCCTGCCCGATGATCTTCTCTGGTTCAAAAATATCCCGGAGGGGCGCGCCCGATCTGGCAATGGGTGCAACACCCCCACCTCTTTCCGCCAGGATAGACCCATGTTACGAGTGGGATCCTGCGCAGGGACCAAGAAAACGCTGAAATTCCCTGACACAGCGTTTGACAACCCAAAAGCACCTGCCTATAGCACGGGCTTCGAACATGACCGGTCGCCGAATCCGCGCGGCCCGGCCCGATCAAACGGAGTTGGACGCGATGAAACGCACCTATCAGCCCTCGAACCTCGTTCGCAAGCGCCGCCACGGCTTCCGTGCGCGCATGGCCACCAAGGGCGGCCGCAAAATCCTGAACGCGCGCCGCGCACGTGGCCGCAAGTCGCTGAGCGCGTAAGCGTCCGCGACAGCGCAGGCAATCTGACATGACACCGCCGGAGGCCTCCTTGGACACAAGGGGAAACACGCCTCCGGCGGTGTTGTCATGTTCGCCCGTGACCGTTCTGCGCCATCGCGCCGATTTCCTGCGCGCCGCCCGTGCCCTGCGCCGGGGCACCGACGGGATGCTGGTGCAGGCACGGTATCGCGATGACGGCGATCCGACGATCCGCGTCGGCTATACCTGCTCCAAGAAGATCGGCAATGCCGTGGCCCGCAACCGCGCCAAGCGCCGCCTGCGGGCCGTTGTGGCCGAAGCCTTGTTGCCCGGTGCGCAACCCGGCTGGGATTACGTGCTGATCGGCCGCCCCGGCGTCACGATCGACCGCGATTTTCAGGCGCTCAAGAAAGACTTGGCGTATGCCCTGCGCAAGATCCACGCTTCCACATGACCCCTCTGGCCTGGACACTCGCCCTGCCCGTCCGCGCCTATCGCCTGATCTTCAGCCCTTGGGTCGGGCACAACTGCCGCTATCACCCAACCTGTTCGGCCTATGCGCTCGAGGCGTTGCAGAAGCACGGTGGCTTCAAAGGCGGCTGGCTGGCCGCAAAGCGCATCGCCCGCTGCCATCCATGGGGCAAAAGCGGCATAGATAATGTGCCCTGAGAGCGCTTCAGCCACTCGCTGCAGTTCCAACAAAAACCTTGCGCGTAGTCTCGTTTGGACGCACGGTGACGTTAAGTCACTTTATCATCCTGCACCGCCTGCCAAGGGCTTCTGTGCACTTGGTCGTTTTAACTGAATGACGAGTTTTGACCGGTATTCATAGGTCACGCCGAGGGTTGCGGCCGAATAGTGCATAGCCAGAAAGACCACGGACCTGTTTTGAAGGAATCCAATTATGCCGTCGAAATTCACCGATGAATATGATCGGGTCAAAGCCAACCTCGCGATTCCGAGCAATACGGACAAGCTGAGCGCAGAAGAGCAAAAACTGATCGACAATCTGATCCTTCTCATGGAAGCGTCGGGTCCCGCCCCCGGCCATGCCGCAGCTCTCGACACCCTACGTGAACAGTGCCAGCGCGGTCTGTTCAAACGGATTTTCGGGATGGACAAGGACCGCGAAGCGAATGGCATCCTCGACCTTTCCAGAACGGATGCCACCAAGAACAAGAAAGCCGCCGCTCTCAAGACACTCCGACATCTCTATCTGCTGTCCAAATTCGGCGGTCACGATGCTTGGGCGCTGTCTTTGCCCAAATCCTATCGTAACTGGGCGACGGGCGAACTTGAAAATGCCGATGCGGACAGCCTCAAGACCAAACTCAAGGACATCAACGAATACCACACGAAACGCGATCTGAAGAATCTTCAACACGCCTCCCAAAAGGCGCTCGCCTGGTCTCAGAAAGCGAATGTGATCTGCGACTCGGTTGGTCCCAATACGATCGGACGCAAACTGATCCAGCGTTGGTTCGCGGACGAAGATCATCAGTCTGATGCCAAGATTTCGGCCCTAGCCGCGCGCCTGTCTACAGGGTTCCAGAAGATCTCCCGCGCCTGCAACAGCGGGCGCATGATTCTTACGGACGACCCGACCGTCCGGGGGGACGGCAACTGGGAGAACAGCGAAGCCTTTGCCTACCGTCTGGGTGGCCAGCGCCTGAACGTGATCTACATCGAAAAAGCGTTTTTCGGCAAAGGCAACACTTTGGAAGGGTCCAAGAATTGGGCGCGCATACTAATCCACGAGTTGACGCATTCGCAGCTGAACACCGACGACGTGACCGTGCCCGGCGATGCACATCCGCGCTATTCGTGGCATCCACAGGGCATCAAGCCGCGTAAGGACAGCTTTCACACTGAATACGCGATGAACAATGCCGACAGTTGGGCCTTCTTCGCCGTCGATGCGGCTGGAATGCTCACCAACTCGGAACGCAATGTCGCGCTCAATCCAAAGCCATGATACCGCGGCGCGCCTCTCTCGGCACAGGCGCCGCGCTGATCATGGTCACGGTATCGCTTGCCCTCTGGGCGGGCGGCGCACAAGACTCGCAAAACCCCTCGGCTGACAAGGAAATCGACACCATGAGTCCAGATCTTCCCGGCTCCGGAGCGAGCCGAGTTCCTCCGCCCAAGGTCGATGCGCTCGAACGGAACGGCATCCGCTACGAACCGGCATTGTCCGGCCTGCCTCTGGACGCAACAGATGTCAGTGGATGGATGCGCGCCACGAACATCGCATCAGGCGAGGTTCTCTGGCTGGCCCAGGTCTACACCAATCCCGATCCGGTGGACCCGTTCCTTCCCGGTGGCGGACGCAACATGATCGCGATGAAACGCATCAGCATGTCCGGTAACATGATCGAAGTCGAAGACATACGCGGCCGCCGTTTTCTTGTGGACCCCGAGACTGGCACATCAACGCCCTCAGGCGGGTAAGAGGCCTCGAGCGTGGGGTGCCCGCTGGCACTTAAGCCAACGTCAATGATTTCGCCCGACACTGTGCCCTGCAAAGGAGCAGTGTCGTGGTTGTCGTCATCAATGCCATCAATAATGAATTCGCAGTCTCGTCCGGCAGCAATGTCAATGTGAGGACGGCCTACAGTTATTTCGATTACCCACCGAACTCGACCAAGGATCTTGTGATCACTTCGAACGACGGGGATCCGTCCCCATACGAATTCGGCGTAGGTGACCGCTATGACCTGAGCTGGACCGGCAATGGCGGGACCAGCGCGCTGGAAGACGCAACCATCATTCGCAGCGATTACGTCGGCCCGGGTCAAGGCGCTGTTGTCTTCGAAGGCACGGATACCAGCTCAGGCGAACTGGTTCAGTTGGTCTGGTCGCCGGGATTCGACCTCGAAGGGTGGTATTTTGCAAATGGCGGCAGTCCCTCCACCCCGAACGCCTTCTGGACATCTGATCGGGACCCGTCCGCGACATACCAAACGATTTGCTTTGCCGAAGACACACTCATCGACACTCCTTCGGGACCACGCGCAGTACAGAACCTGCGGGAAGGCGATCCAGTCCTGACTCTCGATAATGGCGTGCAACCGGTCATGTGGACCCGCCGACATGTCGAGGTGCTGGATCAGACATCGGAAAAATCTGCGCCAATCCTGATCCAAGCCTCGGCACTTGGTCCGAATCGTCCCTTCAGAGACCTGATCGTGTCACCCCAGCATCGGATGCTTGTTGGCGGCCAGATGCAGCTATCCAACAGTTTCGCAAGCGAAACGTTCGTTCCGGCCAAAGCCCTCACCATCCTGCCCGGCATTCGCCAGATGCAGGGGAAACGTGCCGTGACGTGGGTTCATTTCGCGTGCGCGCGGCACGAAATTGTCTTCGCGCAAGGCTGCTTTTCGGAAACGCTGCTGCTGGGCGGAATGGCGATGTCCGGACTGACACCACGCGAACGTCTTGGCATCTATCGGGTGTTTCCCAAATCTCAGGACACCGACCAAGCGCTGAACGGCCCACCGGCCCGACCTTGCATGACGGTTCGACACTGCCGGGATCACCTTAAGAAAAGAAAGACCCCGCGTCGTGCTTCGCACAAAACGCAAGGCCTCAGATCTGCTCGATCAGACACGCCTGGTGACAGGATCACACCCCTAGGCAATACCGCATGATCGCCTTTTGCGCATGCAGCCGGTTTTCCGCCTCGTCAAAGATCACCGATTGCGGACCGTCCATCACCTCGGACGTCACCTCTTCGCCGCGATGGGCCGGCAGGCAGTGCATGAAAAGCGCATCGGGTTTCGCGTGGCGCATCAGGTCCACGTTCACCTGGTAGGGCCGCAGCATGTTGTGCCGCCGTTCCTTGGCCGACTGCGCATCGTGCATCGACACCCACGTGTCGGCAACCACCAGATCTGCTCCCTCGACGGCCTTGAACGGATCGCGTTCGATGGCGACCTGAACACCGGCGTTCCGCGCCAGCCCCACGAATTCCATCTCGGGATCAAGCTGCACCGGCCCGGTGAAGGTGAAGTCAAAGCCGAATTGCGCCGCCGCATGCAGGAACGACGCGCAGACGTTGTTCCCGTCACCGCACCACACCACCTTCTTGCCTTTGATCGGCCCGCGATGTTCCTCAAAGGTCATCACATCCGCCATGATCTGGCAGGGATGGGTGCGGTCGGTCAGACCATTGATCACCGGAACGGTGGCGTTTTCCGCCATCTCTTCCAGCACCGCCTCGTCAAAGGTGCGGATCATGATCAGGTCGACATAGCGACTCATCACACGCGCAGTGTCGGCGATGGTTTCACCATGGCCCAACTGCATGTCCGACCCCGAGAGAACCATCGTCTGCCCGCCCATCTGGCGCACGCCGACATCGAAGGACACACGCGTCCGGGTCGAGGGCTTTTCAAAGATCAACGCAACCATGCGTCCAGCCAGGGGTTGCTCATCATCCGGCGCACCTTTGGGGCGACCATTCCGGCTGCCTTTCATGGCGATGGCCTGATCAATCACCGTCCGCAGATCACCCGCGTCGGTTTTGTGAATATCCAGAAAATGCTTCATATCTCAGTCCTGCGCCTCAAGAACCGCATCCGCGGCAAAGTCCAGCCGGTTCACCGCCTCGGATATCTCGTCCTCGCTGATGTTCAGCGGCGGCAGCAGACGCACCACATTGTCCGCAGCCGGGACCGTGATCACACCGCATTCATACCCCGCCTTGACCACGTCGATCGGTGCCACCTTGCATTTCAGACCCAGCATCAGGCCCATACCGCGCACGCCCTCGAACACCTCGGGATGTGCAGCAACCAGGCCTTCAAGCTTCTGTCGCAGAAACCCGGCCCGCGCGTTCACGGTCTCGAGGAACTCTGGCGCGCTGACGATATCCATCACCGCGCAGCCCACCGCACAAGCGAGCGGATTGCCCCCATAGGTCGATCCATGTGTGCCCGCCGTCATACCCGACGCCGCCTCTTCTTTGGCCAGAACCGCTCCCAGAGGAAAGCCCCCGCCGATACCCTTGGCGACCATCATGATGTCGGGCGTCACACCCGCCCACTCATGTGCAAACAGACGCCCCGTGCGCGATACACCGCACTGCACCTCGTCAAGGATCAAAAGAATGCCCTTCTCATCGCAAAGTGCGCGCAACCCCTTGAGGCATTGATCGGGCAGCGGTCGAATGCCACCCTCGCCCTGCACCGGCTCGATCAGGATCGCACCAACGCTGTCGTCGATGGCGGCGTGCAACGCCTCATGATCAGCCCAAGGCACATGTTTGAATCCCGGCAGGAGCGGCGCAAACCCCTTGGTCATCTTTTCCGATCCGGCAGCGGCAATCCCCGCCGACGACCGTCCATGGAATGATCCTTCGAAGGTCAGGATCGTGGTCTTCTCGGGTTGGCCTTTCTCGTACCAGTACTTGCGCGCCATCTTGACGGCGAGCTCACAGGACTCGGTCCCCGAATTGGTAAAGAACACCGTGTCGGCAAAGGTGGTTGCCACCAGCTTGTCAGCCAGCGCCTGCTGCTGCGGGATCTCGTAGAGGTTGGACACATGCCAGAGCTTCTGCGCCTGATCCGTCAGCGCCTGCACCAGCGCTGGATGCGCGTGGCCCAGCGCGTTTACCGCGATGCCCGCGCCCAGATCGAGAAAGCGTCGCCCGTCCGCTTCGATCAACCAGGTGCCTTCACCTTTCACAAAGTGAAGCGGAGCGCGGGAATACGTCGGCAGAACAGAGGGGATCATGGGAAACCTCATTTCAGGAAACCCAAGCCGTGCCAAGCGGCGCGGGCCAAGTCAACGGAAAGGATGTGAATTCAGACAAAAGGTGACAGATCGCCCACAGTGCGGGGCGGCAAAACAAGATCAGATGTCTCGTCGGATATCGGTCAGATGTGTCATGACCCGCGTCATCAGGCAAAACCGCCCTCAAAACAAGTCCCATTCTTCTCTGGTTCAAAAATACTTCGGGGTCTGGGGCAGCGCCCCAAGCAGATTTTTCAAAATCTGCATGCCCGGCGATGCGCCCCGCGCAGCGCAACCACGCTTAGCGCTGAAACGGATCGTCCGGATAGCCAACGCCCATCAGATACAAACCCTGCGGTGGAGATACAGGTCCACAGGCAGCACGATCCCGCGCGTCCAAGGCCTGCTTCACATCTTCTGGCCCCCACGCGCCCGCACCAACCCGTTCCAACGTGCCGACGAAACTACGCACCTGATTGTGCAGAAAGGACCGCGCGCGCAACCGGAACTGGAATTCGGTGCCCCAGTCGGTCTCGACGGAACTTATATCCAACGCATCCAGCGTTTTGACCGGCGACGCCGCCTGACACATTGTGGACCGGAACGTGGTAAAGTCGTGCAATCCGATCAGATGCCGTGCCGCCGCCTGCATTGGCGCAAGCTCCAGATCGTGCTTCACCTGCCAGACCTCCCCGGCCTCCAGCGTCAACGGCGCACGCCGCGACACCAGTCGAAACAGATACCGCCGCTCTACCGCCGAGAAACGCGCGTGCCAATCGCCCTCGACCTCGACCGCGTCGACAATCGCCACCGGCAAGGGTTTCAAATGATGGTTCAGCGCCTCGGACAACCGGAACGGCGACCAGTCCTTTTCCAGATCGCAATGGCAGACTTGCCCGCGCCCATGAACTCCGGCATCGGTGCGCCCCGCTGCGGCAATCGTGTGCTCGCCCGGCTCAAGTTTGGCCAAGGCCGCTTCTATGGCACCCTGCACCGATGGCTGATCCGCCTGTCTTTGCCAACCGGCAAACGGCGCGCCATCATACTCGACTTTCAGTGCAAATCGGGGCATGCGCCCCGCTTATACTGAGGCTTTGCGCCGAACAATCCCCCTTGCGCAACACTGGTAACCGCGGGCCTGCGCCTTTATCTGTGGCACCAACACAATGAAAAGAGGCCCCCATTGGTCATTTCCGCCATCGCCGACACCCTCACACGTGGGATCGAAAACGTCGCCGACACCGTGTCGGGCACGTTTTTCGAACCGGCGATCCGGCTTGGTGTGACCGGGCTCGCGCGGTCGGGCAAGACGGTGTTCATCACGTCACTCGTGGCGAACCTGATGGATCGCGGGCGGATGCCCGGCCTTCTGGCGGAAGGCGAAGGACGTATCCTGTCGGCTTATCTTCAGCCGCAGCCTGACGACACGCTGCCGCGCTTCGACTATGAATCGCATCTGGGCGATCTGACGGCACTGGACCCGCGCTGGCCCGACAGCACGCGGACCATCAGCGAATTGCGCCTCTCGCTCAAGGTGCGTCCCTCGGGCCTGCTTTCGGGGCTTCAGGGCCCACGGACCATACATCTCGACTTAGTGGATTATCCCGGTGAGTGGCTGCTTGATCTGGGGTTGCTCGACAAAACCTACGACCAATGGTCTGAAGAAACCCTTAAGCGGATCGAAAACCGTGACACGGCGCAGGATTATCTGGCACAGGCCCGCGCAGAAGACGCCAGCGCACCGTTGGAAGAACCGCGCGCGCAATCCCTTGCCGCCGGGTTCACCGCCTATCTGACCGCCGCGCGTCAGGCCGGGTTCTCGGACTGCACGCCGGGGCGTTTTCTGCTGCCGGGAGATCTGGCGGGCAGCCCCGTGCTGACCTTTGCGCCCTTGCCACCGACCCAAAACCCACCGCGCAAGTCGCTGGCCCGCGAAATGGAACGGCGGTTCGAGGCCTATAAATCCCAAGTGGTCAAACCGTTCTTCCGGGATCATTTCGCCAAGATCGACCGACAGATCGTGCTGGTCGATGCGCTTGGCGCGATCCATGCAGGCCCGAAAGCGGTCGAGGACATGCGACAAGCGATGTCCGACATCCTGAGCGCCTTTCGCCCCGGCCAAAACGCCTTTCTGAGCCAACTGTTCGTCGGCAAGCGTGTCGAGAAAATCCTTTTCGCCGCCACCAAGGCCGACCATCTGCACCACACCCAGCATGCCCGCCTGACCGCGATCATGGAGGCACTGACCCGCGAGGCCCGCGACCGTGCGCAGTACAGCGGTGCCAAGACAAGCGCCATATCCATCGCCAGCCTGCGTGCAACGGTCGAGGAAATGCGCGCGCATCAGGGCAGCGAACTGGCCTGTGTGCGGGGCACGCTTCTCGACAGCGGCAAACAGGCCGCCTTCTACCCCGGTGAATTGCCGGTCGACCCCACGCATCTGCTCGGCCCGGCGCGCGACGGTGCCGAGAAATGGCTAGATCAGGACTACCAGATCATGCGTTTTGCGCCCGCGAAGCTCAGCCTGAAACCCGGCGAAGGTCCGCCCCATATCCGCCTCGACCGCGCGGCGCAGTTCCTGATCGGAGACCGCCTGTGACCCGGCTGCGCCCCGCCCAACCACTGGATGCAGGCCGCGTCGGTGCGATCCTGTCGGCCTGGATTGACGAAACCCCATGGATGCCGCGCATCCACACGCGGGCCGAGGATATCGGCTTTGCCAGTATGATGGTGGATCGCGGCTGGGTCACTGTTTCCGAAAGCGAAACAATCAACGGATTTCTTGCCCGCGACGGTGACGACATCCAGGCGCTCTATGTTGATGCCTCCGCACGCGGTCAGGGTGTGGGGTCTCGGCTGCTCAGCGATGCGATGCGCCGCGTCGATCAACTGACGCTTTGGACGTTTCAGGCCAACATCCGTGCGCAAGCCTTCTATGAACGCCACGGCTTTACCCCCGTCGAACGGACTGATGGCGCAGGGAATGACGAAGGCCTGCCCGACATCCGCTATCATTGGCAAAGGACGCCCTCATGACCAAAGCCAAAGGCCCGGTCCTTTTCGATCTTGATGACGAGGCCCCCGCGCCCACCCCGGCAGACGCGCCACCGGTTCCCGACATGCTGGACCACGCCCCGACGGGACAGGCGATGACCACGGTCGCCGCTTTGGCGTCGCGTCCCGTGTCGCGGCTGGCGCGCTGGTTCTGGTCGCTGCTGTTTGCGCTGATCACCACGGTGGCCTCGGTGGCGGCATGGAACTTTGTCACCAATCTGGTCAGCCAGAACCTGTACCTCGGCTATGCCGTCGCAGCCCTCTTTGCGCTGTTCATCGCCGTTGTTCTGCTGATCGTGATCAAGGAACTCTCGGCCTTCGCGCGTCTTGGCCGGATTGACCGCATTCAACTGTCTGCAGATGCGGCCCTTGCCAGCGAAGATCTGACCGCGGCGCGCATCGTGGTAAAAGATTTGACCAAACTCTACGTCTCCCGCGATGATACCAAATGGGGCCGGGACCGCCTGAAAGACCGAGAGGCGGACATGTTTGACGCCTCAGCCCTTATCGCGCTGGCGGATCACGAACTCCTCGGCCCGCTTGATACCGCTGCCCGCCGCGAGGTCGAGGCAGCGGCGCGTCAGGTGGCCACTGTAACGGCGCTGGTTCCGCTGGCGCTGGCAGATGTGGTGGCAGCACTTGGCTCGAACATCCGCATGATCCGCCGGATCGCCGAAATCTACGGTGGCCGCTCCGGCACTCTGGGAAGCTGGCGTTTGACCCGTGCTGTGCTGTCCCATCTCGTGGCCACCGGTGCGGTTGCCGTGGGCGATGACATGCTTGAGCCGATCCTTGGAGGCTCCATTCTGGGCAAGCTTTCACGCCGGTTTGGCGAAGGTCTGGTCAATGGCGCGCTCACCGCACGTGTTGGTGTGGCCGCCATCGAGGTGTGCCGCCCCCTGCCCTTTGCGCCCGGAAAACGCCCTTCGGTCAGGTCCATCGTCAAGACCGCGCTGTCCGGTCTTGTGACAAGCAAGACGCGCTGATCCTCCTGTCTTCTTCTTTTTTCAAATATGTCGGGGGGTTTGGGGGGCTGGCCCCCCAATCGGTCCCGGTCGGTACGACCGGGAAACACCGTCTGGACGTTGGCCCAACTCGCTCCTATAACGCGCCGCATGACGCATCTGATCGCGATCATCATTCGAATTACATGCCCGGCGCTCTGAGCAATCGAGCCGCCGGGACAAGGCGTATGGACCACCGCGCCGATCCTCTCACATATTCCTGATCCGAACACCCGAGGACGCTCCACATGTGCGCCGATACACCTGATTACAAAGACACGCTGAACCTGCCCGAGACTGAATTCCCGATGCGCGCGGGCCTGCCGAACCGCGAACCCGCATGGTTGGAAAAATGGGCGAAGATGGGCATCTATGACCGTCTCCGCGAGAAGGCAGAGGGTCGGAAACCGTTTACCCTCCATGACGGCCCGCCCTATGCCAACGGCCACCTGCATATCGGCCACGCGCTGAACAAGATCCTCAAGGACATGGTTGTGCGCAGCCAGCAGATGATGGGCCGCGATGCGCGCTACATCCCCGGTTGGGACTGTCACGGTCTGCCCATCGAATGGAAGATCGAGGAACAGTACCGCGCCCAAGGGCTCGACAAGGACGAGGTCGATGTCGTGGCCTTCCGTCAGGAATGCCGCAAATTCGCCGAAGGCTGGATCGACATCCAGCGCGAGGAGTTCAAACGCCTTGGCGTGACCGGCACATGGGACAAGCCCTATCTCACGATGGACTACCGCGCCGAGCGGATCATCGCAGAGGAATTCCAAAAGTTCCTCATGACCGGCACGCTCTATCAGGGGTCCAAGCCCGTGATGTGGTCGCCGGTCGAAAAGACCGCGCTGGCCGAGGCCGAGATCGAATATCACGACCACAAGTCGCACACGATCTGGGTGCCATTTAAAGCCACCAATGGTGCGGGTGATCTGCAAGGCGTGAAGGTCGTCATCTGGACCACCACCCCTTGGACGATCCCGTCGAACAAGGCCGTCGCCTACAACAACACCATCGCCTACGGCCTATACGAAGTCACCGGCCGCCCCGAGGAATGCTGGGCGCGGATCGGCGACCGCTATCTCTTGGCCGATGCACTGGCCGAAGACGTGCTGGCCAAGGCGCGGCTGGAGCCGTCGATGTACCGCCGCCTGCGCGATGTGTCCGCCGATGAACTGGGCGCGCTGACACTAGCGCACCCGTTCCGGGGTCTCGACGGTGCGGACGGGTTCTGGGACTACGATGTCCCAATGATCGACGGCGATCATGTGACCGACGACGCGGGTACGGGCTTTGTCCACACGGCCCCAAGCCACGGTCAGGAAGACTACGACGCCTTCGTCGCGCGTGGCTGGATGGACCGGATGACCCACAATGTGGGCGAGGAATCCGAGTTCCTGCCGCATGTGCCGTTCTTTGCGGGTCTCAAGGTGCTTGATCACAAGGGCAAGGAAGGCAAGGCCAACACCGCCGTCATCGACAAGCTGGTCGAGGCAGGCGGCCTGCTGGCGCGTGGGCGGATGACGCACAGCTATCCGCATTCATGGCGCTCCAAAGCCCCTGTGATCTACCGCAACACGCCGCAATGGTTCGCCGCCATCGACCGAGAGGTTGGCGACGGGCAAGACTCCTATGGCAAAACGATCCGTGAACGCGCGCTCACAAGTATTGACCAATTGGTAAAATGGACCCCGCAGACCGGGCGCAACCGGCTTTATTCGATGATCGAAGCCCGACCCGACTGGGTTCTGTCGCGCCAGCGTGCATGGGGTGTACCGCTCACCTGCTTCGTCAAAAAAGGCGCATTGCCGACGGACGCCGACTTCCTGCTGAAGGATGAGACTGTCAACGCCCGCATCCTTGAAGCGTTCGAGGCCGAAGGCGCGGATGCGTGGTACAAGTCTGGCGCGAAAGAGCGGTTCCTTGGCAACGACTACAACCCCGAAGAATGGGAACAGGTGTTCGACATTCTGGACGTGTGGTTCGATTCCGGCTCCACACACGCATTTGTCCTGCGCGACCGCGAGGATGGGTCCGAGGATGGTCTCGCCGATCTCTACCTCGAAGGCACCGACCAGCATCGCGGGTGGTTCCATTCGTCGATGCTGCAATCCTGCGGCACGCGAGGCCGTGCGCCCTATCGCGGCGTGCTGACCCACGGGTTCACGCTCGACGAGAAGGGCAACAAGATGTCCAAATCGCTGGGCAACACCGTGGCCCCCGAGGATGTGACCAAGCAGTATGGTGCGGACATCCTTCGCCTCTGGGTGGCTCAGGCCGATTACACCGCTGACCTGCGCATCGGGCCGGAGATCCTTAAAGGGGTTGCCGACAGCTACCGCCGTCTGCGCAACACCATGCGCTACATGCTCGGCGCGCTGTCGCACTTCACCGAGGCGGACCGCGTAGACCCTGCCGATATGCCCGAGCTTGAACGCTACGTCCTGCACCGTCTGGCGGAACTGGATGAGGTCGTGCGGAACGGGTACGATTCCTATGACTTCCAGGGCGTGTTCCAGCAGTTGTTCAACTTCTGCACGGTCGAACTGTCGGCCTTCTACTTCGACATCCGCAAGGACGCGTTGTACTGCGACGGCGACACCCAACGCCGCCGGGCCGCGCGGACGGTGATGGACATCCTGTTCCACCGCCTGACCACATGGCTGGCCCCGGTTCTGGTGTTCACGATGGAGGATGTCTGCCTTGACCGATTCCCCGGCGACGACTCGTCGGTGCATTTGCAGGACATCCCGGAAACGCCTGCGTCGTGGAAGGACGAGGCGCTTGCTGCGAAATGGGCCAAGGTGCGCCGTGCGCGGCGTGCGGTGACAGCAGCGCTTGAAGTGCAGCGGACGGACAAGGTGATTGGTGCCTCGCTCGAAGCTGCACCCGTGGTACATATCGAGGATGCCGAAACGCTTGCCGCTTTGAAGTCGGTGAATTTCGATGACATCTGCATCACCTCTGCAATCACCCTAACGGGCGACCCGGCCCCGGCCGAGGCCTTCCGCCTGCCCGAAGTGGCGGGGGTTGGCGTGGTCTTCGAGAAAGCCGAGGGCGACAAGTGCCAGCGCTGCTGGAAGATTCTGCCGGACGTCGGCACGCACCAGCATCCGGGCACCTGCCAGCGGTGCAATGACGCCCTCGGATAACGCCATCGCGGACGTCCTGCTCGACCTCGCGCACCAGCGTGGGGTCGGGAAAACCTTTTGCCCGTCCGAGGCCGCGCGGCGGCTGTCAGACGACTGGCGTCCCTTGATGCCAGAAGTGCGGCGCGTGGCGGCTCAGCTTGAATTAGTAGCGACCCAGAAGAGCGTGACTGTCGATCCCGTGACGGCAAAGGGGCCGATCCGGTTGGGTTTGCCGGGATGAGCCGGATTGAGCAGGCCTTGGAGTCTCCACTTGGCCCACTGACGCTGATCGCAGATGCGGTTGGGATCACCGCACTGGAAGGGCGGGACGGTCGGCGGGATGGGACACCTGTTCTGGTGCAGGCTGCGGCGCAACTCTCAGAGTATTTCAGCGGGGAACGGCAGGACTTCACCGTTCCGATCCATTTGACCGGTTCGGAGTTTCAACGCAGTGTCTGCGCCGCGATGTCAGCGATCCCCGTTGGCGAAACGCGCACATATGGCGATCTTGCGGGACAGCTTGGTGTTCCGGCGCAGGCGATCGGGCAGGCCTGTGGGGGCAATCCGATCCCCATCCTTGTTCCCTGTCATCGGGTGCTGGGGGCCACTGGCCTTGGGGGCTATTCCGGTGATGGTGGGGTCGAAACCAAGATTTGGCTGCTCAAACATGAGGGCGCAGCGGGGTTGTTGATTTGAGGGCGGTGCGTGCGAGCACGCACCCTACGCTTTGGGTTCCGCCCGTTTTCAGGCCAAAACGTTCCGCGCGCGAAACAATGGGTCCGAAGCGGACCTAACTTTGCAAACCCTTAAGGAGTGGTAAACACCAGACCTGCACAGCCCCTGTTCGCGCACCGTGCTTGTGTGTCACCCTGAGTGTGCTAGTCCGAAGGTTATCCCGCACTCCGAACAGGCGCACTGGGTTGCACCTGACTTCGGCTCAAGAAAAAGCGCAGCATGATAGAACAGAACCGTGCCATCCTTCTGATGATCGCAGCGATCTTCTGCTTTTCGATCATGGACGCGACGGTCAAAGCCTTGGCTCCGAATGTCGGGGTTCTTCCGACACTTTGGGCGCGTTATGCCGGGCAGATGCTATTGGTGTTCGTGCTGGTCCTGCCGAGGCTCGAAACCGTGGTGCGCACAAAATACCCCGGTTTCCAATTCTTTCGATCCCTTCTGCTGATGAGCGCCACGGCTTGTTTCTTTACAGGTCTGAGCCTGATCCCGCTGTCGGATGCAGCGGCCTTGATGTCGACCAATCCGATGCTGATCACGCTAGGGGCTGCGATTTTTCTGGGGGAAAAGCTGGGTGTCCGTCGGATTGGCGGGATCGTTGCCGCAATGATCGGCGCGCTGATCATCATTCGACCGGGCACCGACGTGTTCAGTGCGGCCGCGCTTTTCCCGCTGGGTGCAGCCGTTTGCTATTCGGCCTATGCGCTGCTCACCCGGCGGGTCGGTGCGGATGAGGATGTTTGGACATCGCTGTTCTACACCGGGTTCGTGGGCACGGTGTTGCTGAGCATTCTGGTGCCGTTTCAATGGCAGACGCCAAGTGCTGCGGATGTCGGGCTGATGGTGATCGTGGCCATTGCAGGCACAACGGGACAGCTTGCGCTGATCCGGGCGTTTACCAAAGGCGAGGCCGCGATGCTGGCGCCATATTCGTACATCGGGCTGGCCTTTGCGGCGTTCTGGGGCGTGATCTTTTTCTCAGAGATTCCAGACTTTTGGACGGTTGTCGGCAGTCTGGTGATCGCGGCTGCCGGGCTTTACGTCTGGCATAGGGAAACCCGCGCCAAGGCAGAGTGACAAGACCAAAACTGTTCGGATCAATCCCTGCGCGAGTCGCGCGGATAGGTCCCCAGTATGTTCAGCATATCTGTGAAGTAGTCCAATTCCTCGAGCGCGCGGGCCACTTCGGGATCGTCCGGGTGGCCTTCGATGTCGGCGTAGAACTGGGTGGCCGTGAACGATCCGTCGACCATGTAGGATTCAAGCTTGGTCATGTTCACGCCATTGGTCGCAAAGCCACCCATCGCTTTGTACAAAGCAGCGGGGATGTTGCGGACCTGAAAGACGAATGTGGTCATCATGCCGTGATCACCCCGGCGGGACGTGTCGCCGCCACGCCCCATCAGCAGAAAGCGGGTCGTGTTGCTGTCAGTGTCCTCGATGTGGCGCGCGAGGATGTCGAGGCCGTAGATCTCGGCCGCGAGTTCGCTGGCCAAGGCGGCGGCGTGTTTGTCGCCACGTTCCGAGATTTCACGCGCGGCGCGGGCGTTGTCGGCGTTCACGCGCCCCTGGATGTTGTGCTGGGTCAGGAAGGTCGCGCATTGCGGCAGAAGCACCAGATGGGAATGCGCCTCGGTCACGTCTTCGAGTTTTGCGCCCGGCACACCGAGGAGGTTGATGTGCACGCGCACGAAGGCTTCATCGACGATCTTGAGTCCGCTCTTCGGCAAAAGACGGTGGATGTCAGCGACCCGACCATAAATCGTGTTTTCCACGGGTAGCATCGCCAGATCCGCTTGGCCCGTCTGCACCGCCGAGATCACATCTTCAAAGGTGCGGCACGGCAGCGGCTCCATGTCGGGGCGTTTGTATCGGCAGGCTTCGTGCGAATAGGCGCCCAGTTCCCCCTGGAAAGCGATGGCATTGGTCATGCGGACTCCGAAAATCTGGCCCACCGGGCGTTTGGTCGCGGCTTCTACACCTTGCCTTGCTGAAGGGGAAGCAATAGATACCCGCGCGATACGCAAGAAACACTAGCGGACGGGTACGCACACAATGTTGGATACAATGACCTTCACCAAGATCGTCGGCAGCTTTTGTGGCGCGCTTCTGATCTTCCTTCTGGGCAAATGGGCTGCTGAAACCCTGTATCACGTGGGCGGTGCCCATGGTGAAGAGGTTGCGGTCTATGTCATCGAAACAAACGAAGACGATGCGCCGGCAGAAGAGGTCGCAGCCGTCAATTTCGAGACCATGCTCGAGACAGCGGATGCCGCAAAAGGTGAGCGCGTGTTCGGCAAGTGCCGTGCCTGCCACAAGCTGGAAAAAGGCGAGAACGCGGCTGGTCCGTACCTTTTCAACGTCGTTGGTCGTGATGTAGGTGCCGCGCAGGGCTTCAACTACTCCGGCGCTCTGAGCGAAGTGGCCGATGTGTGGACACCCGAGAACCTGTACTACTTCCTCGAAAACCCGCGCGGCTGGGCTCCCGGCACGTCGATGGGCTTTGCCGGTCTGAGCAAGTCCGATGAGCGTCAGGACCTGATCGCCTACCTCGCGACGTTCTCTGAATAATTCGACGCATCGCGTTGCGAAATTTGGCCGCTGCCCGCTGGGCGGCGGCTTTTCTTTTTCACAATCACGTTTTTTGATCGGCATTTGGGCCGGGGTCGCGCATTCTCACCTTGAATGTGGGCAAATTCGTTCTTTAGCTTACATAAGAGCGCAGAAACGCACGCACGAGCAATGGAGACTTGAATATGTCCAACAGACGCAACCGGCCTTCCTTTGCAGACATTGATCGTCGACAAACGCTGAAACTTCTGGGGGGCAGCGCCGTTGCGGCAGGTGCAGGCGCTTCGGGGACGTTGGCATTCGCCGCAAGCCATGGGGGTGAGGACGAGATCATCCGTGCGCATGGCTATTCCTATTTCGGCGACCTGCTCTATCCACCGGATTTCAAACACTTCAACTACGTGAATCCCGATGCCCCGAAGGGCGGACAGATCACGCTCAGTGCGCGCGGCACATTCGATGGCTTCAACCGGTGGGCCTGGCGCGGCAACCCGCAGACAAACTCGGATGTTGTGGGAGAGTCGCTTTTGGCAGGCGACGCCTTCGGCACGTCGGTTCCGGCAGATTCGCTGACCGACCAATACTGCCTGATCGCGCGCGAGGTCGAATATCCGAAGTCCAAGGAATGGTGCGTGTTCCACCTGCGGGACGACGTGGTTTTCCGCAACGGGGCGCCTTTGCGGGCGCAGGATGCTGCTTTCACATTCAACCTGTTCATCGAACAGGGCATCCGATCCTTCTCGCGGTCGGTGAGCGAGCGGATCGAAGGTGTCGAAGTCATTGATGACCTGACGCTGCGCTACAAATTCGTGGATGGCATTTCGCGCCGGTCCCTGATCAGCCAGGTGGGCGGAATGATCGTACTGTCCGAGGAATGGTACAAGGAAACCGGTGAACGGCTGGACGAGCCGTCGGTTCTGTCGCCGATGGGATCGGGGCCGTACCAGGTGGGCGATTACGAATTTAACCGCTACGTGGTCTACGAGCGGAACCCGAATTACTGGGGATGGGATCACCCGGTCAATGTCGGGCGGCACAATTTCGACCGCATCCGCATCGAATATTTCGCTGATGCGACGGCGGAATTCGAAGGGTTCAAGGCCGGGGAATATACATTCCGATCCGAAGGATCGAGCAAACGCTGGGCGACAGGATACGACTTCCCGGCGTTGCAAGAGGGACAGGTGATCAAGGAAGCGTTGCCGGACCAGACGGCACCGCTGAATTCCGGCATCATTTTCAACACCTTGCGTGCGCCGGTCGATAATCGAAATGTGCGTCACGCGCTGTCGCTTGCCTTCAACTTTGAATGGACGCGCGAGTCGCTCGAATTCGATTTGACAACACAGCGCAACTCGTTTGCCGAAGGGCAGGAATGGGAAGCCAAGGGCGTCCCCGAGGGCGCGGAACTGGCCTTCCTGCAATCGCTTGGTGACGTTGTGCCACCCGAGATGCTGACCGAGCCCGTTGTCATGCCGCACACCTCGAACAAGGACAATCCGTCTGACCGCCGTAACCAGCGGACCGCCTTGCGCATCCTTGCCGACGAAGGCTGGACGGTAGACGACCAGGGCCGCATGGTCGATGCCAATGGCGAACAGATGACGCTCGACTTCCTTGTGCTCTCGACGTGGGACGACACGCGGCAGGCGACGATCGAGACTTATGTGAATACCCTCCGCGACTGGGGTATTCAGGTGAACGCCAATGCCGTCGATTCAGCACAGGGCCAGCAGCGGTTCCTCGACAAGGATTACGACCTGATTCAGACCTCCATGCAGACCTTCTCAACCATTGGGACAGGTCTCAAGCAGTTGTTCGGGTCGGAAACGGCCGAGGTGTCGTCATGGAACCCGTCCGCGCTGCGCAGCCCGGCAGTGGATGCCATTATCGAAGCGGCGCTGAACGCGGAATCGCGCGAGGAAGAAGTCATCGCGATGATGGCGCTTGACCGCGCCCTGCGCTACGAGCGGGTGATTGCCCATGCGGGCTATGTACCGGAATACTGGATTGCCCATTACGACATCTTCGAACGCCCCGAAAACCTGCCTCCGCTTGGTATTGGCGTGCTCGACTTCTGGTGGTTCAACGAAGAGAAATACGAGGCCCTGAAGGCCGCTGGCGCGCTGAGGTAACAGACCCTTGGGAGCCTATATTCTTCGACGGCTGTTGCTGATCATTCCGACTTTGTTCGGGATCATGGTCATCAACTTCGCCCTGACGCAATTCGTGCCCGGTGGCCCGATTGAACAAGCGCTTGCGCGCATTCAGGGCGAAGGTGATGTGTTCGCCGGGTTCTCGGGGGATGGCGGTGGCAACCAGAATGTCGAAGAGACCTTTGGGTCCGACAGCGACTATATCGGTGCCCGTGGCCTGCCCAAGGAATTCATCGAAACGCTTGAGATCGAATTCGGTTTTGCCCGGATCGTCTGCGAAGACGGCTTTACCGGGGAACCCGATCTGGATGATCCCGCTTGCCAGAAAGAGGCCATCGGCGCGGTCGAACGCTTTGGCCTGATGATGTGGAACTACCTGCGGCTTGATTTCGGAGAGAGCTATTTCCGGTCCATCGGCGTGATGGAACTGGTGCTGGAAAAGATGCCCGTGTCGATCTCGCTTGGCCTTTGGTCGACGCTGATCGCCTATATCGTGTCGATCCCGCTTGGCATTCGCAAGGCTGTCAGGGATGGCACTCCGTTCGACACCTACACCTCGGCTGCGATCATCGTGGCCTATGCGATCCCCGGCTTTTTGTTTGCGATCCTGCTTCTCGTACTCTTTGCGGGCGGGTCGTATTATCAGATCTTCCCGCTCCGGGGTCTGACCTCGGACAATTGGGAAAACCTGTCCTTCTTTGGCAAGATTGCAGACTATTTCTGGCACATCACCTTGCCGGTTCTGGCCTCGACAATCTCGGCCTTTGCGACACTCACTCTGCTCACCAAGAACAGCTTTCTGGACGAGATCAAAAAGCAATACGTGATCACCGCACGGGCCAAAGGCCTTGCGGAACGGCAGGTTCTGTACGGTCACGTGTTCCGCAACGCGATGCTGATCGTGATCGCGGGCTTTCCGGCGGTGTTCATCGGCGTGTTCTTTTCCGGGTCGCTGATCATCGAGACGATCTTTTCGCTGGACGGTCTGGGACGGCTTGGGTTCGAAGCGGCGGTGGCGCGCGACTATCCGGTGATCTTTGGCACACTCTTTGTCTTCGGGCTGATCGGTCTCTTGGTCGGCATTCTGTCGGACCTGATGTATGTTCTGGTCGATCCACGCATCGACTTCGAAAGACGGGAGGGCTGACCCATGGCAGCCAATCCTGAGCCGAACCAGAGCGCCATCGTGACGGAACCAAGCCCGACGGTGCCAGTCGCGCCCGTGCGCAGCCGTTTCGCCCTGTCGCCGCTGAACCAGCGCCGTTGGAACAACTTCAAGCGCAATCGCCGCGCGTTCTGGTCGCTGATCATCTTCTGCGTGCTGTTCGGGATGTCGCTGTTTGCTGAATTCATCGCGAACGACAAACCGATCCTCGT
Organism: Marivita sp.; assembly: GCF_017643905.1. Classification (GTDB taxonomy): domain Bacteria; phylum Pseudomonadota; class Alphaproteobacteria; order Rhodobacterales; family Rhodobacteraceae; genus Marivita. Next base: position 32,473 of record NZ_JAEPMO010000006.1, on the reverse strand, counting down.
GCAGTATCGCGGCGAATATTACACCCCGATCTTCAACTTCTACGCCGAAACCGAGTTCGGTGGCGATTTCCGGACCGAGGCCGCGTATCGCGATCCCGAGGTTCAGTGCCTCATTCGGACAGGTGGTCTTGAGGAATGCTTTGACGACCCCGAAGGCCTGATCAAACAGGTTGAGGAAGGTTTTGTGCCGGATGGGGATTTCTACAAGGGCTGGTCGATCTGGCCGCCCATTCCCTACGACTATCAGACCCCGGTGGACCGCCCCGGCGCGGCCCCCCTGCCCCCGAACGAACAGAACTGGCTGGGCACCGATGATACCAAGCGCGATGTGATGGCGCGCGTGATCTACGGCTTCCGCCTGTCGATCGTGTTCACGCTGATCGTGACGGTTCTGGCCAGCGTCGTCGGCATCGTGGCCGGTGCTTTGCAGGGCTATTTCGGAGGCTGGCTGGACCTGATCTTCCAGCGGGTGATCGAGATATGGTCATCCACCCCGTCGCTCTACATCATTATCATTCTATTCGCGATCTTGGGGCGAAGTTTCTGGCTCCTTGTGTTTCTCACAGTGCTGTTCGGCTGGACCGCCTTGGTGGGCGTCGTTCGGGCGGAATTCCTGCGGGCGCGGAACCTGGAATATGTGCGGGCCGCGAAAGCCTTGGGCGTGTCCAACGCGACGATCATGTTCCGGCACATGCTGCCCAACGCGATGGTGGCGACACTGACCATGCTGCCTTTCATCGTGACGGGCACAATCAGCACGCTGGCAGGTCTGGACTTCCTTGGCTTCGGATTGCCGTCCTCGGCGCCATCGCTTGGCGAGCTGACCCTTCAGGCCAAGCAGAACCTGCAAGCGCCGTGGCTCGGCTTTACCGCCTTCTTTGTTTTCGCGCTGATGCTGTCGCTGCTGGTGTTCATTTTCGAAGGCGTCCGCGACGCGTTTGATCCACGAAAGACGTTCACATGACGAACATCCTTGAGGTCAAGAACCTGAGCGTCGGGTTCCGGCAAGACGGACAGACGGTGGCTGCGGTGCGCGGCGTGTCTTTCCATATCGAGCGCGGGGAAACCGTGGCGCTGGTTGGGGAATCCGGGTCAGGCAAATCGGTAACGGCATTGTCGACGGTGTCGCTTTTGGGTGATTCCGCGCGGGTGTCGGGGTCGGTGCTTTACAACGGTGAAGAGATGGTGGGCGCGGACAATGCGCAGCTGCGCCGTATCCGGGGCAACGACATCAGCTTCATTTTCCAAGAACCGATGACCTCGCTCAACCCGCTGCATACGCTGGAAAAGCAGTTGGCCGAGTCGCTGGCGCTGCATCAGGGTTTGACGGGGGCTGAGGCGCGGACACGGATCATCGAACTGCTCAACAAGGTAGGCATCCGTGACCCCGAAAGCCGTCTTGGGGCGTATCCCCACCAGCTTTCCGGCGGTCAGCGCCAGCGTGTGATGATCGCAATGGCCTTGGCGAACGGGCCGGAATTGCTGATCGCGGACGAGCCGACCACGGCGCTTGATGTGACCATTCAGGCGCAAATCCTTGATCTGCTGGCCGACCTCAAAAAGGCCGAGGATATGAGCCTTTTGTTCATCACCCATGACCTTGGGATCGTGCGCAAGATCGCAGACCGGGTGTGCGTGATGAAGGACGGGTTAATTGTCGAGATCGGACCGACACGCGAGATTTTCAGCAACCCGCAGCACCCCTATACGCAGATGCTTCTGAGTGCCGAATCCACCGGATCACCCAATCCGGTCAAGGAAGGCGCAGAGGAAATCGCGCGCACGGACAACCTCAAGATCTGGTTCCCCATCCAGCAGGGCTTTCTGAAACGCACTGTTGGCTATGTGAAGGCCGTAAATGATGCGACGATCGCCGTGCGGGCTGGTGAAACCGTGGGCATCGTCGGCGAATCCGGGTCGGGCAAGACGACGCTGGCGCTGGCGATCATGCGGTTGATCGGGTCCGAAGGTGGGATCACCTATCGCGGGCAGAATGTGCGCGACTGGTCCACACGGGAATTGCGGCGGTTGCGCAGCGATATGCAGATCGTGTTCCAGGATCCCTACGGCAGCCTCAGTCCGCGCATGACCTGCGAACAGATCATTGCCGAAGGGCTGGGCGTCCACGGGTCGCCAGATGGCCGGACGGACCGGGAACTGGTGACCGAGGTGATGACCGAGGTGGGGCTTGATCCGGCCACCATGCACCGCTACCCGCATGAATTTTCCGGCGGTCAGCGGCAGCGCATCGCAATTGCGCGGGCGATGGTGCTGCGCCCCAAGCTGGTGGTGCTGGACGAACCCACATCTGCGCTGGACATGACGGTGCAGGTGCAGATCGTGAACCTGCTGCGCGACCTGCAGCGAAAATACGACCTTGCCTATCTCTTTATCAGCCACGACCTCAAGGTCGTGCGCGCGATGTCCCACAAGGTCATCGTGATGAAAGCCGGTGATGTGGTGGAATACGGTACGGCGGAAGAGATCTTTTCCAATCCGCAGACGGAGTACAGCAAGACACTGATGGCCGCGGCCTTCGATCTGGCCAGTTAAATCGCCGAGCTGTGGCCCGCTGAGGACAGATCGTAGGCGTCAAAGCTGCGCGCGATCATCCGGGTCAGCGGACGGGCGTCATGCGGTACGAACAGCCCGGTGTCATCGACAACAAGCAGACCTTCGAATTCGCCATTGGCCCGTCGGAGCATTTCCGTCACCTCGGTTGCGGTGGTTTCGTAGTCACGAACCAGCTCGGCCGTATTGACGCGGAAATCGCACATCAGCATCTCGATCATCCGCGCGCGCAGCTTATCCTGTTCGGTAAAACTGTGGCCCCGGACGGTCGAGAATTCATGCGCCCGGATGGCCTTGGTGTAGGCCGACGTGGCCGGCGCGTTCTGCGCGTAGCCCTGCGGGAACTTTGAAATCGAAGACGCGCCCAAACCGACCAGCACATCCGATGTGTCGTCGGTGTAGCCCTGGAAATTGCGCCGGAGCGTCCCTTTGCGGGCTGCGACGGACAGGCCGTCTTCCTTAGTGGCGAAGTGGTCGATCCCGATCTCGTCGTAATTATCCCAAGCGAACAGCTTGCGCGCCGTTTCGAACAGATCGAGCCGTTCGTCGGGACGCGGCAGCGCGTCCGAAGGAATCATCTGCTGCCGTTTGGCCATCCATGGCACATGGGCATACCCGTAAAGCGCCACACGATCCGGTGACAGGGACAGCAGCTTTTGCACCGAATCGACGATCTTCGAACGGCTCTGATCCGGCAGGCCGTAAAGGATGTCTGCATTCAGGCTTTGGATACCCCGTTCGCGGATCATGTCGACGGCACGTTTGGTGGTGTCGAAGCTTTGCTCGCGACCGATGGTCTTTTGAATCTCCGGGTCGAAATCCTGCACACCGATGGACGCGCGGTTCATTCCACTTTCGAACAGCGCATCCAGACGACCCGCATCAATCTCGTTCGGGTCGATTTCGACCGAGAATTCGTAACTTTCTGCAAAATCCGCAACTTCGCGCACGGCAGCAGAAAGGTCGCGCATGTGGTCCGGTGACAAAAGTGTCGGGGTGCCCCCACCCCAATGCAGCCGTGACAGGCGCACACCGCGCGGCAGATGCCGTTTCAGCAAGGACAATTCATCCTTGAGCGTCTCGACATAGGCGGTCACCGGCTCACCGCTTGCGGTGCCTTGCGTCCGACAGGCACAGAACCAGCACAGACGGCGACAAAACGGCACATGCAAATAGAGCGATATGTCCGAGTTTTCCGGGATCGCTTCGATCCAACTGGAAAAATCCCCCGGTTTCACGTCATTCTTGAAATGCGGAGACGTAGGGTAGCTCGTATACCGAGGTACCTTCGCGTCGAATAGTCCCAAACGGGAAAGTTGTGTTCTCGCTACCATGTGCATACCATTATGAGAGTTACACCCAATCAACTTTGATGCAGATCAAGAACGGACCCATGTTGAAAGAAGACAGCCTCTCCGTCACTCAGGATTGCGGCGATTGCCCGATCCGCCATCGCGCCGTCTGTGCCCGTTGCGAGACGGACGAGCTCGAGCGTCTGGAAAACATAAAATACTACCGCCGTTACGAAGCGGGCCAGACGGTGATCTGGTCTGGGGATCGGATGGATTTTGTGGGCTCGGTCGTGTCGGGAATCGCAACCCTGACCCAAACGATGGAAGACGGTCGGACCCAGATGGTCGGTCTTTTGCTGCCCAGCGATTTTGTCGGACGACCCGGACGGCCAACCGCGGCATATGACGTGGTGGCGACCACGGACATGGTGATGTGCTGTTTCCGCAAAGCGCCCTTTGAAGACCTGATGGAGCGGACCCCGCATATCGCGCAGCGCCTCTTGCAGATGACGTTGGACGAGCTTGACGCTGCGCGCGAATGGATGCTGGTGCTGGGCCGGAAAACGGCGCGCGAAAAGATCGCCTCACTGCTGTCGATCATCGCCCGGCGCGATGCGACGCTGAACATGGGTGGGCTTGATGGCCCTGTCACCTTCGACCTGCCACTGACCCGCGAAGCCATGGCGGATTACCTGGGCCTGACGCTTGAGACAGTGTCGCGTCAGGTGTCGGCGCTCAAGAAGGATGGGATCATCCAGCTTGAGGGCAAGCGTCACATCACGGTGCCTGACATGACCCTGCTTCTCGAAGAAGCTGGTGACGACACAGATGGCGGGATGCTGATCTGACCCTTATTGGTTCATCGCAGCGATGTAGCCGAATGCAGCGGCGACGATAAGCCCAAGGATCACCGCAAATGCGATCTTCCACGCAGACCAGGGCCGTTCGCCCTGTACCGCACCCGTGCGCCCGTTGACCACGAAGCGATAGCTCTTGCCCCGGTACTTGTAAGCGGCCAGCCAGACCGGCAGGAGGACGTGCTTGAATGTCATATCGGAAATGCGCGTGTCGATGTTGTGCACGCGCTGGCGGTCTCCGCCGATGTCAAATTTGACATCACGCATGATGATGCTGTCCATGTAGGACCGCGCCTCTTGATAGCCCTCGTCCAGTTCGACGTTATAGGCCTCGGCACGGAACCCGGCGAGGAATTCCGGCTGGTAGGGTTCCAAGGCCGACAAGTCCCAAGGCTCCAACGCATCGGTGTATTTCTTCGGCAGTGATCGCGATGCGAGCACCAGCACATCGTCAAAGAACCGCGCCACGTGTCCCGAGGCGGGACGCCAGCGCACTTTGGCAACACGCACGGTTTCAGTCTTTCCGTTCCGAACGACCTGGCGCGTCTCGTAGTAGACCGTGCCGTGTTCGCCGCGGTAGGACGACTTGGTATCCGCATCAAACGTCCAGTAGGGCACGTAAATCCCGGTCATCTTGCGCCCTTTGCGTGCGTAGTCCTGCAAGCCATTGGGCGCAAACCAAAGCCGGCCCAGCCAGTCGGTCATGGCCGTGCGGGCATCCTTTTCGTCCAGCGCAAAGGGCAGCAATCCCTTGGGTTTGATATGACGATTGGCCCCGGTGTCGGCGACGACGGGCGTTGCGCAGAACGGGCACTCTGCAGCGTGAACGCCGGGGTCGAATTCAACCTGCGCCGCGCAGTTCGGACAAGTGGAAACTCGTGTCTCTTCCATCTCCTGAGATGGCAGCCGATCGGAAATCGCCGTCTGGAAGACGATCTCGCGGATTGCACCGCCTGCCCATGGCCCTGTTCCGGCCACCTCTGCTGTGTTGCCACAATGATCACAGAGCAGGCGCCCTTGGGCGGGATCGAACCGGAAATCTGCACCGCATTGATCGCAAGGGAAGCGGTGCAGCTCTTGTGGCTCGGTTAACGTGTCCTCGGACAAGATGGCTGTCCCCTGCTTCTTCTCTTTTCAAATACGCGAAAAACCGTCGTCAGGTTCACGCGCCGGGCGGGGGTGGTGGCAAAACGGTGAAAAGCTGGGCCAGTTCCATGACATCCTCCGCCTTTTTCCAGCCGTCCTGACCCGCCGTCCAGACATAGCTGTCGCGGGTCAACGCACCGTCGCTGGCCATCCGGCCCATGGCAGCCTTGGAAAATGGCCCCTTGGTTTCGCCGTTCTCGGCCACATGCCAGACATGCTCCACTGGCGGTGGCGGTGGCATCTGGCGCGATGGGGGCACAGCGGCGCTCTGCACCTGGGGTGCCGCACCCCACGGACCGGCCTGCGCTGCGGCTTGACCGACCTGCATGCCCAGTCCTGCACCCAGACCCGCCTGTATGGCAGCCGCGCCTGCCCCGTCCTTGCCCAGCGCTTCGGCAGCCTGAAATTGCATGTACTGGTTCAGGTTGCCGATGACCCCCATCGACGACCGCTTGTCGAGCACCTCTTCCACCGCGGGCGGCAGCGAGATGTTCTCGATATAAAGCTCCGGCAGTTCAAGACCGTATTCCGCCAGCATGGGCGCGATTTCCTTGCCCAACAGTTTGCCCAGCTCGCGCGTGTTGGCCGCCATGTCGAGCACAGGAATCGCAGCTCGGGCGATGGTGCGGGAAAACTCCTGAACGATGATGTTGCGGATCTGGAAGCTGATCTCGTCCATGGTGAATTCACCGTCGGTGCCGACGATTTCGCTCAGGAACCGCGCGGGATCGGTGACCCTCACCGAATAAGTGCCGAACGCGCGCAAGCGCACCGGCCCGAACTCCGGGTCGCGGCAGATGATCGGGTTCTTCGTGCCCCATTTTAGGTCTTGGAACCGGGTGGTGTTTACGAAATAGACCTCGGATTTGAAGGGAGACCGGAAGCCGTGATCCCAATGCTGCAACGAGGTCAGGATCGGCATATTGTTGGTTTCGAGCATGTAAAGCCCGGGCGTGAACACATCGGCCAATTGGCCTTCATGCACAAACACCGCCGCCTGCCCTTCGCGCACAGTCAGCTTGGCACCATATTTGATCTCATGGCCCTCGCGTTCGAACCGCCAGACCATCGGGTCGCGTGTGTCATCCGTCCAATGGATGACATCGATGAATTGGCCACTCAGGAAATCGAAAATCGGCATCTGGGGTCTCCGTTCAGTCAGCTTGGGCCGCCTTCGACAAGCTCTTGTGCAAGGCTCCACACGATGGGTCGGGCCTCGTCAGCGGACATGCCGGGTTGCAGGCGGGGGTCATAAAGGATCTTCAAAAGCAGTTCGTCATGGCTGGTCAGAAGCGCAAATTCCTCGTCGTCGTTAAAGATCGACGGGCGTGCGTTCTGGTCGTCATTGGCAAGGCCAAGACCTTGGGCCAGTTCTTCGTGGAAGCAGGCGCGGCGGGTGAGATCGGGGTGTTCTGTCCGCACCAGAGCCACTGCCTGACGGTAGGCGCTGCTGGCATTGCTGTCGGCAAACGCCACGACGAGGCAATGGATCGAGCGCGGGAGATTCAGGAAGATCGCCCGACTTGACGCCTCCATCCCCGGCGCGATGCGGTCAAGAGCGTCGCGAAGTTGCGCCTTGTCGTCCTCTCCCATCACCAGAACATGGAAATTGGGCTGAGATGACACGAGCGAAATCGGATGATCCGTAACGCGGGCAAGGCGCCGGGTGTAGCTGCCAAGAATCGCACGGTCCTTGACCTGATCTTGGGCGGACAGGCTGTCGCCGAAGGTCACGCCGACGCGTACTGGCACAGTCCATTTCTTGATCTCACCAAGAGCACCGCTTGAGGGCTGCAGACCGGCGCCGCGTGTGTATTCCTCGGCTAGGGCGATACGTTCGAAATTCCGTGCCAGCATCTGGTCGGTATAGGGCGTATCCACACCACCGCCGTCGACACGCAGCAACCCTTGGACAAGCAGGTCTTCCTGAACGCGGGCATAGTAGCGGCGCAGTTCCTGCGCCTGTGGCGAGGGTGTTTTGGCCTCAGGCGGCGCAACGGCAACCTGAGTTTGCGGCCGTGCCTGCGGCTTGGTGTCCGTCCGCACAGGAGCCGTGCTGAACGGATCGCAGGCAGACAGGGCCGCGAGGGCGGCGCAGGACCACAAAATATGAGACCAACGCCGCTTCACGTGGTTACTGATCCGGCATGGATGCGGCTGTGTTCGAGCCAATTCCGTCCCTGCGCGCCTTGGCTGAAGCCAATGTATCCCGCAATTCCGCTTCCATCTTCTTGAGCTCGGCTTCGGCGGCGGCGCGTTTGGCCTTGCCTTCATCCGCGATCTGCAGGCTTTCCTGAATGGTGCCGATCAGGTCGGCATTGGCCTGTTTCACCGCCTCGATGTCGAACACGCCGCGTTCCATTTCTTCACGGATCAGCTTGTTGCTGTCGCGCAGATTCTTGGCGTTGGAGGTCAGCAATTCGTTGGTCAGATCATTGGCATCCCGCACCGCAGCGGCCGCTTCGGCAGAGCGCTGGATCGTGACCGCCTGCGCCAATTGGGTTTCCCAAAGCGGCACGGTGTTGACGAGCGTTGAGTTGATCTTGGTGACCAGCGACTTGTCGTTTTCCTGCACCAGTCGGATCGATGGCAGCGATTGCATCGTGACCTGACGCGTCAGCTTGAGGTCATGCACACGGCGCTCCAGATCGTCGCGCGCAGCGCGCAGGTCGCGCAGTTCCTGCGCCTTCATAACCTGATCGTTTTCGGGTGCGGCCTGCACTTCGGCTTCTTTGGCAGGGATGTCCGTGGTGTCGAGCTCTTGCAGTTTTTCCTCACCCGCCGCGATGTAGAGCGCAAGTTCATCGTAGAATTGCAGCGTCTTGTCATAGAGCAGATCAAGCGACTTGATGTCCTTGAGCAGCGTGTGCTCGTGCTTGAGCAGATCGTCGGTGATCTTGTCGATCTGGGCCTGCACCTTTTCGAACTGCGCCGTGAATTTGGCAAAGGGCGCGGCCCGACCCAACAGCTTTTCCCACCACGACCGTTCGCGGCGCACGTCGAGTTCGGAGACCGAAAACCCGCGGATTGTGCTGACGATGCCGCGCAGGCTATCGCCTGCCGGACCAACATCCTTGTTGCGGACATCAGCCAGCATGGCCTGCGAGATTTCCTGCAATTCCGCCTGTGCGTTGGAACCGAAGGACACGATGGACTGGGTATCCGTCATGTCGATCTCGGCCATGCGCGAGCGGATTTCGTCGCTCAGAACCGGGTCGGCTTGTGCCAGCGGGACAATGGCGTCCACGGCTTTGGGTTCAGGCAGAATCACGGCGTTCACTTCTTCGACCAGGGCCAATGTGTCCTGGGCTTTGGCGCGGGTTGTTTCAGACATCGAGGTTCCCTTTACAAAACATTTCTATTCTATTTCACGTCCCGATCAATTCGGACACCTTCGCGCTGCAAGCGGTCCCGAAGGACGTCGATCTCGACCGTGAGGTCAGAGCGGTCATCCAGCAGCATCTTGCGCGTGCGCGCGGAGAAATTCTGTTCCAGATCGTCCAGCAAGGCTTCGTAATCGGTGCGTGCCTGTGCGTCCTGTGTTCGGGCATAGACATCGGCGAATTTGATCGTCGCATCTCGCGCGCCCAGCAGATAGACGCTGAGATACTTGCGCGCCGAGGTAAGATCCCTCGGGTCTTCCTCGACCGTGCGGAAGAGGTCCTTGGCAGTGGTTTCAAAGCGTTCCACGCGGGCAATCATACTACGGTCACCGGAGCGTTTGATCGCGTCCCGCATTGCCGCAAGATGGGCCTCGGCTTCATCGACGGCACGCGCAACGCGGTCCTGCTGGAAAGTGTCGATCCCTTCCATCCCCTTGTCCCGCATCGGGTCGATCCCGAATGCGCCCAGATGCAGCGCGGCGGCTGCCGCTCCGTAGATGATCGGCGCAATCAACCCGGGTTCATTGGCGAAAGCCGCAATACCGACGCCGATGCCTGTCAGCACGGCAGCAGCGATCTTGCGCGGAAAGGCCGGACGTCGCGCCACCTTTCGGGCATTATACGCTGCTTCGGCGGTCAGACCGCCCCGCAACAGCCACGCGCCCAGCAGCAGTACCCCTGCGCCGACAAGCCCGAGGCCCATGCCAATCGCACCTTCGTTGATCGAGGTGAAGGCAAGAACGATAGGTGGAATAAACAGGACGTTGGATCGCGCACCGACAGGATCAACGGTTGCCCCTTTGAACGCGTTCAACGGGCCACCTTTCGACGATTGCTGCGTTGCCCCGTCCGGGCTGTACTTGCCGCCAAAGCGTTGGGCCATGGTTACAGCCCCCCAAGCCAGCCGCTGGTCACCCCAAACAGCACGACAAGCAACAAGGCGTAGCTGACTTTTTGCAGGCCGGCACCGGACATGAGATCCCCTTTCCCAAGTGTCGTTGGAAACTTAGGGGATGTGCCAAAGGCTTACTAGGGGGAAGTCGGCGCAGTTCCGCTCATGCCGCTTGGTAACGGTGCATCCGGTTGAACAGAAGATCGGTCTGAAGTTCGAAATTGTCGCGGCCTTGTCCTATGCCCCGCTGACGCGCGCGGGTTTCGAACGTATCGACAAGTGTCTGGATCTTGATCAGAAACTTGCGACGCTGGAACGGAGTGACGTTGCCATCCGGCGCTGCGATCAGAGTCGCAACTTCCAACTGCATCTTGTCGAGCAGTTTGTTCACCGTGGGCGCGATCCGTTGCAGCGTCGGGGTAGCGACATCGATGGTGCCCAAAAGCCCCATGATGGTGTTCACGGAAACCCGCGTCCGCTCGTAGAGATCGTCATCTTCGAGCCGTGCCAGCGCCAGAAGCAATTCTTCGCAGCGATCATCGAAATCCTGGTAGAGATGCGTGTTGATGATCCGAAGCTTCATTGCCGGATTGTTCATGCCCTTGTCGCGCATCGGATCAAGGCCAAACGCGATCAGGCATAGAATAAAGGTGGAGATACCAATCACGAGGGGAATCGCGGGCACCGCGATCTTGGTCGTTGCCAGAAGACCAACAACCAAAGCCACAATCGTGCTGCCGATCAGCTTGAAAGGAATTTTCGGCCGCGCGGCGATTTCGCAGGCATCATAGGCGACATGCGCCTTCTGTCCAATGGACAGAAACAACAGACCAACCCCAAAAAGCAATATGATCAGAATGGCCGAGGCAAAGCCGGCAACGGTTCCGTCCAGCAACCAGAGAATCAGCGGACAAGTCGCCAGGACCATAAATCCAACCGGTATGTCCTCGGCAGGGGCAGTCTTGCCCAGCGCGGCGCTGCGGTCATTGTCCAGCAAACTTCTGAGCTGAAGCGTCATCAGAGGAGCCCCAAAGTAAAGATGGTCAGCCATAGGATGGCGAACGCCACCCAGGATGCCATCACGCCATGCGTGCGGATTTGCTGCACCGCGCCGCGGAGCGCTTTCGATGTGTCATCTGCAACCGTGCCGAGGTTCGACAGAACCAGCAGCACAGACGTCACAAGCACAGCAGAGGTGATGAAGGTGATCAACATGCTGCTGTTGTCGGCAGCAAACCGGGCGGAAAATGGGCACTAAAAGGGAAAGATCAGGGAGTCTTTCGTGGCCCGGTCGGGCGGGGTTTGCGCCGAACTGCATTGCCCTTTGGTTTCAGAGACTTGGCAGGCGTCGCGTCGGTCGGCATCTCAAGTCCTAATTGATCTCTGACCACCTTGCGGCGCAGCTCTTCGACCTCACCGGGTTTCAACTGCCCCAATTGGAACGGGCCATAAGACACCCGGATCAGGCGATTCACAGTCAATCCAAGGTCCGCCATGGCGCGACGGATCTCTCGGTTCTTGCCCTCGCGCAGACCGATGGTCAGCCAGGCATTGGCCCCCTGTTGGCGATCCAGCGTCACGATCATCGGCTGAAACCGTTCTCCGTCGATCGTCAGGCCTTTGCGCAAAGGTTCCAGTTTTTCATCGCTCGGCGCGCCTTTTACGCGGACGCGGTATTTGCGGAGCCACCCGGTTGAGGGCAGTTCCAGCTTGCGCTTGATACCGCCGTCATTGGTCAGCAGCAGCAAGCCTTCGGAATTGAGGTCCAACCGCCCAACGCTCATCACGCGCGGCATGTCCTCTGGCAGCTTGTCGAAGATCGTCGGTCGTCCCTGTTCGTCCTTGGTTGTCGTCACAAGGCCCACCGGCTTGTGATAGAGCCAGAGGCGCGGCTCGTCAGGCGTGCCGACGACCTTGCCATTGACCACAACCTTGTCCGACGCGGTGACGTTCAGCGCCGGGCTGTCGATCACTTTGCCATTCACGGAAACGCGGCCCTGCAGAATCAGCTGCTCGGCTTCGCGGCGGCTGGCAAGTCCTGCGCGCGCAATGACTTTGGCGATGCGATCACCGGGGGGCGTGTTTTGTGTCATGCCAAGCGGCTTAGTCCAATTCATACTCTTGGGAAAGCCGAATGCGCGGTCTATGACAGACGCATGGTGTTCCGTTCGAATATGTCACTGGCGCTGGATCAGGCGCGCGAGGCTGCTGACCGCGGTGAAGTCCCTGTAGGTGCGGTTGTTGTGGCTGCTGATGGGTCCTTAGTTTCAATGGCTGGAAACCGGACCCGCGAATTGAACGATCCCACCGCCCATGCCGAGATTCTGGCAATCCGCGATGCCTGTGCCCTGCTGGGTGTGGAACGGCTCACCGACCACGATCTTTACGTCACGCTCGAACCCTGTCCGATGTGCGCTGGTGCCATTTCAAACGCGCGCATCCGGAGGCTTTACTATGGAGCGCAGGACACCAAGTCGGGTGGCGTCGCACATGGTGCGCGGGTGTTTTCGCACCCCCAATGCCATCACGTGCCCGAGATCTATGACGGGGTGAGCGCATCCGAGGCCGAACACTTGCTGGTCGATTTCTTTGCCGCGAAACGGGGAACCGGCGTATGACCCGCATCATCCTGTTCAACAAACCCTTCGATGTTCTGTCGCAATTCACCGACAAAGGCACCGAAGGCACGGCGCGGCGCACCTTGTCCGAGTTCATCACCGTACCGGGCGTCTATCCGGCAGGTAGGCTGGACCGGGACAGCGAAGGGCTTATGGTGCTGACCGACAACGGAAAATTACAGGCGAAGATCAGTAACCCCAAGTTCCGGTCACCCAAGACCTACCTCGCGCAGGTCGAAGGAACTCCGACCAAGGACCAGCTTGAGCAGTTGCGCGCAGGCGTTGTTCTCAAGGATGGCCCAACCCGACCGGCACAAGTCGAGCAGATCGCGCCCCCGGACCTGTGGGAGCGCGATCCTCCCGTGCGCTACCGCAAGACGGTTCCGGATGCGTGGCTGCGCCTGACCATCACCGAAGGGCGCAACCGGCAAGTGCGCCGGATGACGGCACATGTCGGCCTGCCCTGCCTACGTTTGGTGCGGTGGTCCGTTGGCGAATGGTCGCTGGACGGCATCGCACCGGGGACATGGCGCGACGCCTGAGTAGCGTGAGCTATGGGCACAGTTCAGGCGACGCGACGTGGGCGGCGCCCCTCACATTCGACTTTCAGGTCGGCGAGACCCTGTTCCAGAGCGTTTTGAATGATCCGTTTTGCGTGGCCCGGCAGAAGCGCCGCATACGCACCCCGAAACGATTCTGCCGTTTCAACCCGCGTGTGCGCTCCCTCGGGCATCAGTCGCCAGATGTGCCGCGCAGAGATCAGCGGCGTACGCCCCGTCCAACCGATGAAACTCGGGGCATCCAGGGCCTGAACAATGCTGCGGATGGTCATGTCACCAGCGCGCCATTCGAATTTGGTGCCGACCGTCAAACGACCGACAGCACCGACCCATTCGACGCCGCTGTTCCAGTTCGGCCAAGTTTCAGGATCCGCGATCCGCGCCCAGATCGCGTCTTGCGATGCGGCAATGATGATGGAGGCCCGTGCCTTGGCACGGGAGGTGAGATCGATGTCGAAAAGAGACATTGTTGGCGTCCATACTACCGGGACGCCGGGGCCTTGGCGCGCCGGACCATCCGGCGACGCGGCGACCGGCCCCTAGCACATGCGTATGCGGCTAAGCTGTATCAAGCCCGCCTCGCGACACCAAAAAAATAATTTAAACCCACTTGGCGAGGGGCGGCAGGCTCATCAGAACGGCGTTGGCGTCATGCCCGGTTTCAAGCCCGAACTTGGTCCCACGGTCATAGACCAAATTGTATTCAGCATAGAGCCCGCGATGCACCAGTTGTGCGTCCTTGTCCGTGTCTGACCAGTCCTGCACACGGCGTTTTTCGACCAGCGGCACATAGGCCGGGAGAAACGCCCGTCCGATATCCTGCGTCAGGGAGAAGTCGTTTTCCCAGTCGCCGGTGTTGTGGTCGTCCATGAAAATGCCACCGACGCCCCGCGCCCGCCCCCGGTGTGGCACGTAGAAATACTCGTCAGCCCATTCCTTGAGCTTGGGATAGTACTCGCCGCCATGCGGATCGAGGTGCTGTTTCTGCGTGTCGTGGAAATGCTGGGTGTCCTCGGCATATTCGATGCAGGGGTTAAGGTCGGACCCGCCGCCGAACCACCAGGCATGCGGTGTCCAGAACATGCGGGTGTTCATATGCACAGCGGGGCAATGCGGGTTCTGCATATGCGCGACAAGGCTGATCCCAGACGCCCAGAAGCGCGGATCGTCCTTCATGCCGGGAATGCCCTTGCGCGCGGCCATTGCGTGCTGCGCCCGTTCGCCCAGAGTGCCATAGACGGTCGAGACATTGACACCGATCTTCTCGAACACCCGACCGCCGCGCATCACGCTCATCAAACCGCCGCCGGCGTCCGATCCATCGTCGGAATGGCGTTTGGTTTCAGTCACTTCGAACCGCCCCGGAGCGGCATCGCTCATCGGTCCGGTGTCGTGGCTGTTCTCAAGCCCTTCGAAGGCCGCAACGATCTGATCGCGCAATTCGCGGAACCACGCAGAAGCGCGGGCTTTTTCGGTGTCAAAGTTTTCCGTCATGTCACTGTCCTATAGTTCTGACAGGACACTACAACGCATAACGGGAATCACAAGCCACTCCAAAGGCTTGGGTCTGCGGCGAAAACGGTCAATGTGCCGGGGCGCTGACCGGATCTATCAACGTTCGGCCGCCGTCAATCGTCATGATCTGACCCGTGATGAAGCCAGAGCTTTCAGAGGCAAGAAATTGCACCGCCTGTGCCAGTTCAGCCGGGCTGGCAATCCGGGACAGAGGTGTGTTGTTTTCGATTTCCTTGCGGTACTCGTCATGATCCTTGAGTGCCTGCGCAAGGCTGGCCGACATCACCGATCCCAGCGCAACCGAATTCACGCGGATGCGGTGGTCTGCCAAAGACACCGCCAAGGACCGGGTCAATTGATCAAGAGCCGCCATGGAGACAGAAAACCCGAGAAGTTCCGGCTGTGTCCGCCGCGCTGCGATAGAGGACAGATTGACGATGGCACCGGCCTGACCGTCTTGCTTGTCGGCGGCCTGCTTGATCATGCGCTTGGCCACCATCTGCGACAGGCGGAATGTGTTAGTGACGTTCTGCAACATCAACGCTTCAAGCGTGGTGTCATCAAGATAAAGCGGATCGGAGGGCAGGACCTGTCGGCTGCCATTCACAAGGATATCGACACGGTCGAACGCATCGAGTGTCGCGGACAGCAGGTTGGCCAGTGTCAGACGTTCGCGCAGGTCGCCCGCAAAGTAGCGGATGTTACCCTCTTCTTCGACGATTTCGCCGCATTCGTGGGACAGGCGCGCCTCGTCCATGTCGGCAAACATGACATTGGCGCCCTGATCGACGAAATGGCGTGCAATCGCGAGGCCGACCCCGTTGGCGGCTCCGGTAACGATGGCGGTCTTGCCTTCGATAGAGAATGACATTCTGGGTCTCCCTCAGCGCCGTTTTGTGCGACCGGGTTTGTCGGGGGTGCGCGGTTGGTCTGCCTGAAGTACCTTGAACCGGCTGTCCCCGTCCAGTTCCTGCGTTTGTGCGAAACAGGACGCGAGCGTTGTTTCATATGGCAAATGACGGTTTGCAACGAGAACCAGCGTTCCTTTCGGTCGCAGCAAACGCGCGGCAGAGCGGATGAAGTCCTGCCCAAGAGATGCGTCTGGTGTTCGGCTTGTGTGGAACGGCGGATTCATCACCACCCAATCCAGACTGCCCGCAACACCCCATTTCGTGGCGTCGGCCCAATGAAAACTGACCCGGTCGTCGATTATGTTCTTCTCGGCACAGGTCAAAGCACGCCGGTCCGCCTCGACCAGATCGACATGGGTGACACCCGGCACATCGAGAAGGCGCCGCGTCAGGTAACCCCATCCCCCGCCAAGATCCGCACCACGCCCCTTTAACGACTTTGGCAGAGCCTCGATCAGCGCCTCTGATCCCGCATCGGGCCCATCCGCCGAAAAAACGCCGGGTTGCGTGATCCAGCCGGAAGGCACCGGCGCAGGGTCAGGAAGCGCGCAGTCCTGAAACGCGTGGCTTGCGGTAAACCAGAAAACCTTGCCGTGCGCCTTGGAGGTCTGGCCCGCGACAGACACTCTCTCCCGCGCGAATTTCAGCATCGCGTCAATGCCATCAGTCTTGGCGCCATCGACAATCACCAATCCGCCGGGTGCAATCGCTTCGGCCTGCGCCAGCAATCCACGCGCCAGATCGCGGCTGCGTGGCAGCGTGACAAGCACCGCATCGGCAGGCCCGGTGGCATAGGTCGTGACTGGATAGCCCATCGCTTCGAACAGGTCGTAGGCGGGTTTGAAATTCTGCTGAATGACGATGTCGCAGCCGGACAGCGTTCCAAAATCCGCGTCAGGCGCAGGTTCAAGCAGAGCAAGCCGCGTTCCGTCGGACAGGGTCAATGCGCCTGTCTCGCGCGCATGGTCTAATCTTGCTAACGTCATGGGAGACCCGGGACAATGCCCCGGTTATTCCTTTTCCATGGTGCATTGCAGCGGGTGCTGATGGCGACGGGCAAAATCCATCACCTGCCCCACCTTGGTTTCCGCGATCTCGTGGCTGAACACACCAACAACCGCAACACCCTTTTTGTGAACGGTCAACATGATCTCGAACGCCTGCGCATGCGTCATGCCGAAGAACCGTTCCAGCACATGCACCACGAATTCCATCGGGGTGTAGTCGTCGTTCAGAAGCATCACCTTGTAGAGCGGCGGACGTTTCGTCTTGGCACGCGTCTCGACAACGACGCCGGTGTCGTTGTCATCGTTCGACGGTGGTCCAGCCTTGGGGCGGGACGACAGAATGTTGGCCGACAGCTGTCTCATGCGTGGGTCAGGACCTCGGGTTCCATATCCTAGATGGCTCTATATAACGTGTCGTGTCTGCGAGAAAAGAGGCGTGAGCCCTGCCATGATGCGAAAGCTGCAAACAATCGGGTTCGATGCCGACGACACACTGTGGCACAACGAGCGGTTTTTCAAACTCACGCAGGACCGTTTCGAAGAGTTACTGTCTGATTATACGGACAAATCCCTGCTGCATGACCGTCTGATCGCAGCCGAACGCCGCAATATCGGCCACTATGGGTTCGGGGTGAAAGGCTTTGTTCTGTCGATGATCGAAACCGCCATCGACGTGACCGACGGCGCTGTTCCGGGCCATATGATCCGAAACATTCTGGATGCGGGGCAGGATATGCTGGCCCATCCCATCGAATTGCTGCCCCATGTCCGTGCCACTGTGGAAACTTTGGCGCAGACGCATCGGCTGGTTCTGATCACAAAGGGTGACCTGCTGCATAAGGAACGCAAGCTGGCGCAATCCGGGTTGGGCGACCTCTTTCAAGACGTGGCCATCGTGTCGGAGAAATCGGTTTCGACCTATCACACCGTCTTCGGTCGGCATGCAGGCGGGGTCGAGGCCGCGATGATGGTCGGCAATTCCATGAAGTCCGACGTGGTGCCTGCCGTTGCCGCAGGAAGCTGGGGCGTGTTCGTTCCACATGACCTTGAGTGGGATCTCGAAAAGGCGGATCCACCGCAAAGCGCACGTTACCGCGAGATTGCCGATCTGGGTGATTTGCCGCCTTTGGTGGCGGATATCGGCTGATCGGATTCGCCACATTCTTGCCACAATGGCTGACCTAGTAAGCAGATGGGCGCAGCCCCCAACATCTTGCGCCCGCACATTACGAGATTGGGAAAAAAGATATAAAAATAAGGCCTTTATCGCCTTCCTCTCGTGTGGTACCTTTGTTTCAATAATAATGCTGACCGGAAAAATCCGGCGGCTTGAGGCAGAGAAGGCAGATATCGTGACGGGACGGCGCATGAAGCCGGGCCGAATTGGCCTGTATTTGATCACCGCACTTTGGTTGGCAGTCCTGCTGCCGATGAGCGCCATGGCAGCGCCCTACGCCGCTATGGTGATGGATGCCCGGAACGGCGAAGTGATCCATTCGGAAAACGCGGACACGCGCCTGCATCCTGCCTCTTTGACCAAGATGATGACGCTCTATATCGTGTTCGAAGCCGTTCAGAACGGCGAGATCAGCATGGACACGGCCGTTCGCATCTCCCAAAAAGCGGCGGCCGAGCCGCCATCGAAACTTGGCTTGCGCGCAGGGTCCACGATTCAGCTGCGCTACCTCGTCCGCGCGGCGGCGATCAAATCCGCCAATGATGCGGCAACCGCGCTTGCCGAAGCGATCTCAGGCTCTGAAGCGGCCTTTGCCCGCCGGATGAACCGCACGGCCAAGGCGCTGGGGATGAGCCGTACCACCTTCAAGAACGCACATGGCCTGACGGAAAGTGGTCACCTGTCGAGCGCGCGGGACATGACGATCCTCGGACGCCATCTGCTTTATGACTATCCGCAGTTTTACAACCTTTTCCAGCGCCGCAGCACCGATGCTGGCATCAAGGCCGTGTCAAACACGAACCGCCGCTTTCTCGATTCCTATCAAGGGGCCGACGGGATCAAGACGGGCTACACCCGCGCCGCCGGTTTCAACCTTGTCGCGTCAGCCGAACGCGGCAGCGAACGGATCATCGTGACAGTGTTCGGCGGCAATTCCACCGCGTCGCGCAATGCGCAGGTGGCAAAGCTGATGGATTTGGGCTTCAACAAAGCCCCCAGTCGCATGGCGCTGCGCACGCCACGCAAGCCGCCATACCTTGGCCCGGACACATCGGCACCCGCAGAGACTGTGATCGCACGCAGCCAGACACCTTCGACGAATACCCGTGCCAAGTCGATCCGCGTGGTGGCCGCCGCCGTCAAAACAAGCCTCCGCCCCACCGCGCGTCCCGTGGCGGAACCGGTCTTGCCGGATGCACTGGTCGCCGAACTCAAGCAAGACATCCAGTCAGTCCTCGAAGAGGTACAGACCGCCGAAGTGCGCGAAATCGCAGCAACTTCGGCGCAAGTGGCGATCGCGGCTCCTGCCTCGAATGCCGCCGTCGAAGCTGTGATCGCGGAACAGAAAACCGCGCCCAGCGCGTCGGTCAAACCGGTCGTGCGACCGCGCACATTGGTTCTGGCGTCTGCAAAGACACCTCAAGCCGCGCCCACCCAGCCCGTCGTGAAACGCGAGGCCGAGGTTGTGACACGGATTTCGACGTCTGGCGGTCGGCACTGGGGCATCAATGTCGGGCGCTTCTCAAGCCGTCATGCTGCCGAGAAGGCGCTGCTCACAACTGCACTGGCGGAAATGGCGACGCTGGACGGATCGCTGCGCAAGGTGGTGAACGGCGCGCGCGGCTTTGATGCAAACTTCATGGGTCTGACCCGCGATGCGGCGGACCTTGCCTGCCGCAGGCTGCAGGCGCGGCAGGTGACCTGCTTCATGATCGGGCCAAGCTGACCCTCAGCGGGTCAACTTTTGGGATGATAGTCGTAATCGTCTGACAATATCCGCTGCGCCGCCCCTTCCGGGTCTTCGTATTGCCTTGACCTGACCGTGAACACAAATGCCACGAGCCCGATGCCGCCAAGGGTCAGCGATACGGGGATCAGATAGGCAAGAACGTTCATGGAATGCTCCGGGTTACTTGAGGCGAAGGGCGTTCAAAGACACCGTAATCGAAGAGGTGGACATCGCCAACGCGGCGATCAGAGGCGAACACAGACCCGCCACCGCAAGCGGAACCGCAATGATGTTGTACCATGTCGCGATGCTGAAGTTCTGACGGATGCGTTTGATCGCGACACGCGACGTGGACAGGGCATCCGCAATCGGCTCAAGCGATTTGCCAAGCAGCACCACGTCTGACGCCACACGCGCCGCATCAAGCGCCGTGGCAGGAGAGATCGACGCATGCGCGCCGGCTAGGGCTGCGGTATCGTTCAGACCATCGCCAACCATGAGAACATGTTTTCCGCTGTCACTCAGTTGGGCAATGCGTGCGGCCTTGTCTTGCGGCAATGCCTCGGCCACCCATTTGGTGATCCCAATACGCGCCGCAAAAGCTTCGACAGCAGGTGTGGTGTCACCGGACATCAGGATCACCTCGTACCCGTCGTCTTGCAGCTTGGTCACAAGCGCCTCGGCCCCATCGCGGATTTGGTCGGCAAAACGGAACGGATCGGCAACCGTATCGCCAACGCGCAACCACGCACAGGTCTCTGTGCTTTCGCCCCCGCCGACCCAAACAGCCCTGCCCAGACGTACGGTCTGACCCATCCATGTGCCTTCGGTGCCATGGCCCGGCACCTCGGAGAGATCGGTGACTTTCGCAGCAGCAACACCCGCATCGCGGATCGCCTTGGCCAAGGATTGCGACAGCGGATGCGACGACCCGTCTGCCAGTGCCAGCGTGATCCCAAGATCGCGGCGCGAGTGATCGGCAAGGTTCACCACTTCGGGTGTGCCTGCGGTCAGGGTCCCGGTCTTGTCGAACACCACGGTGTCGACTTGCGCCATGCGTTCAAGCGCGGTCGCGTCCTTGATCAGCAATCCCTTGCGGAACAGACGGCCAGACGCCGCCGTGGTCACAGCAGGCACCGCCAGCCCCAAGGCACAGGGGCAGGTGATGATCAGAACCGCCGCCGCGATATTGAGCGCGGTGCGCAGATCAAAGGTGTAGAAATACCAACCCAGGAACGCGAGCGCCGACAGGATATGAACCCCCGGCGCGTATAACTTGGCCGCCTTGTCGGCGAGCGAGGTATACCGCGACCGCCCGGATTCAGCGATAGCGACCAGATCAGCCATCCGATGCAGCGAGGTGTCGCGGCCCACGGCGCTGGCCCGGATCGTCAGAGGACCAGTCAGGTTGACCTCTCCTGCACTGACATTCGATCCAACACCGGCATAGACGGGGCGGGTTTCGCCGGTCAAAAGCGAGCGATCCAGTTCAGACTGACCTTCGACAATCTCTCCGTCAACGGGCATCCGTCCACCGGGACGCACGCGGATCAGGTCGCCCACGATAAGTTCGGACATGGCGATCTGTTCTTCACCCCTATCCGTAACACGCCAGACACGCGGCACTTCCAGCGCGGCCAATTCCTCCGCAGCCGACCGGGCAGCCGCGCGCGTGCGATGATCCAGATACCGCCCTGCCAGCAGGAAAAAGGTCAGCGTGATCGCTGCATCGAAATAGGCGTGTTCGCCGGACAGGGAGGTTTCCCAAAGCGACGTGGCCACCGCCAGCGCAATCGCCAGCGAGATCGGCACATCCATGTTGAGCCGCCCGGCCCGCAAGGCCGTCCAGGCATGCTTGAAGAACGGCTGTGCGGAGAATGCGATGGTCGGCAAAGCGATGGCGGCAGAAATCCAGTGGAACATGTCCCGCGTCGGACCATCGGCGCCCGACCACACCGCGACCGACAACAGCATGATGTTCATCGCAGCAAAGAAGGATACGGCCAGGCGCATCAGCAGATCGCGTCCCGCCTTGTCCGTGTCCGTCGCGCGCAAGGCGGTGGTGTCCAACTCGTGCGCTTCGTATCCGGCACGCTCCAATACGCCGATCAGATCGTCTGCGGTAACGTCGGATGCCGCTTCGATCTGCGCTCGCTTCAGCGTCAGGTTCACACGCGCGCCTTTTACGCCCTCGGTCGCTGCGAGGATGCGCTCAACGCCAGAGATGCAGGCCGCGCAATGGATCGACGGCAGGGACAGGACGATGTTTACATCCTTCGGCAAAGCCGCTTCTGCCAATGCCTCGGCTGCGGGTGCCGCAGAACAAGCGGGACAGGCCGAGGCGGGAGGGCGCATCGCGAGGGTCATGGCTCAGCTTTCGACGTGAAGGACAACGCGCTGTTCGAAGGGAACGCCATCCAGCGACGTGGCCTTCATGCGGATGTTCCAGTTGCCCGGCGCAAGCGTTTCCCGCGCCACATAGGCCCGTCCGTCAAATGCGAAATCTGGTGTACGGTCATCCTGCACATGGGTCGCCCGACCGAGAACGGCATCCAGACTTCCGGCCTGCACAGGCTTCCCTTGGTCGTCCTTGATGCTCAGAATGAGCAGCCCACCCTTTGCCTCGGCATAGACATTCCATCCCAAGGCTTCCTGTTCGGCACGACGCACGTCGAATTCCTGCGACGCGACATAAGAGTTCTTCACCTCAAGCCCCGGAAAGGTCTTCACCGCCGAATAGGCCAGAACAAGATTGACGGAAATGATGACAGCAAAACAGCCGCCAAAAATGGCCAGAGCATGCCAGCCGGTAAGTTTGCTTTCCTTGGCCATCAGTTGCTTCTCCCGTTGAAGAGTGTGTCGGTATAGGCGCGGTCGCCATTGGTGAGGTCTTCGACCCAGAACCGGATATCGGTGCGTTCGTCCTCGGCCGGATCAGACCTTGGTGCGGCGACGACATAGACGCGCTGCAGGAAGGTTTCGTTGGCGGGAACATCCACCGTTTCATAGAGCGTGCCCTCAAGCTGAACCCTAAGTGAAGGGTGGCCTGTGACAGAGACGCGGAAGGGCCGATCCTCGCCATGCTTGTTGAGCAGGCGCACGTCGTAGGTGTTGCGGATGGACCCGTCAGACAACGTGACAAAGGTCGGGTTCCGCACCGGTGCCACGGTCATGTCGATCTCGGGGCGGATGAAGAGCGCGAAAACAAGGCCGATGCCTACAAGCGCCCAGAGCGTGGTGTACATCATCGTGCGGACGCGGAAGATGTGGAACCACGCTGTGCGCGGCTTTTCCCCGGCCCGTTCGCGCGGTTCATCCGACAGCGCCAGATAGTCGATCAGACCACGGGGCTTGCCGATCTTTTCCATGATGTCGTCGCAGGCATCAATACAAAGGCCGCAGGTGATGCACTCCATCTGTTGCCCATCGCGGATGTCGATGCCCATCGGGCAGACGTTGACGCAGGCCATGCAGTCGATGCAGTCGCCCAGTTGCTCTGCCCCGTCGCCCTTGCGATGCTTGCCGCGCGGCTCACCCCGCCATTCGCGGTAGCCGATGGTCAAAGTATCCTCGTCCATCATCGCTGCCTGAATGCGCGGCCATGGGCAGGCATAGATACAGACCTGTTCGCGCGCGAAGCCACCAAAGAAGAACGTGGTCGCGGTCAGGATCAGCATCGTGGTGTAAGCAACAGGATGCGCCTGCCCCGTTACCAAATCGCGCAGCAGCGTCGGTGCGTCGGCAAAATAGAACACCCACGCCCCGCCGGTGGCTAGGCCGATAATGAACCATGACACCCACTTCGTCAGCCGCAGACGGGCTTTGCGGAAATCCATCTTTTCCTGCCGGTGCAGGCGCAAACGCGCGTTGCGGTCCCCTTCGATCCAGCGTTCGACAAGGATGAAGAGGTCCGTCCACACGGTCTGCGGGCAGGCGTAGCCGCACCAGACCCTTCCCAGCGCCGAAGTGAACAGGAACAGGCCGAGGCCCGCCATGATCAGCAAGCCCGCGACGAAGTAGAATTCATGCGGCCAGATCTCGATCCAGAAGAAAAAGAACCGGCGGTTGGCCAGATCGACCAACACCGCCTGATCGGGAAGCTGTGGCCCCCTGTCCCAGCGAATCCACGGCGTGACATAGTAAATGCCCAGCGTGACAATCATGATGATCCATTTGAAGCTGCGGAAGTTGCCCTTCACACGCTTCGGAAAGATCGGTTCGCGCGCGGCGTAAAGGTTCGGCGGCGTTTGGTTTTCTGCTTGAGACACGAGAGAATTGGCTCCCAAAGACGGATTGGCTTGACCGTCTTTTCTCAGGGTGCGCCGCGCCAGACTTTGACTTGCATCAAATACTGTATCTTTAATTCAGGTTTTTGCCGCTTCCCTGCGGATCCAGCGCATAAACGCTTTCAGCGGGGCACGCTGGACACCGGGTTTCGTGACCAGATTGTATCCCGCCTCCAACCGGTCTTCGAAAACGGCAATCAGGCGTCCTGCAGCGAGGTCCTCGGCCACCGCGATTCGGGTCGAGACAGCCACCCCCTGCCCGTTCCGCGCCCCGTCGAGCATCAGGTTGCCCGGCACATGGGTGCGCGACAGGACCTTGGCATGTGCCAGCCCGTGCTGGGTCAACCAGGCAGAGGATTCGGTTGTCCCAAGCTCTTCCAGCCAAGGATAGTCGATCAAATCCCGCGGTTCGGTCGGCAGTTTGCTCTTGAACAGCGACGGCGCACCGATGACCACAAGCGGTGAGTCCAGCAGGCGTTCATACTCAAGTCCGGCCCATCCGCCCGAACCATAACGGATCGCCACGTCGATGCCGCCCGGTGAAGGGTCGGTCAGAACCGGGCTGGGGGTGACGATCATGTCGATCCCCGGATGTTCCATCTGGAAACTGCCAAGGCGCGGCATCAGCCACGCACTGGCAAAGGTTGGCGTGCAGCCCACGTTCAACGGTCTTTGCGCATCGGCATTTGTCAGCGCTTCGACCCCGGCCGCAATACGGCCGAACCCATCGTCCAAGGCGCGGGCCAGATCGCGCCCGTCATCCGTCAGTTCCAGTGCCCGGCTTTTCCGATCAAAGAGCGGCGTTCCGAGATGGGTCTCAAGACTGCGCAATTGCTGCGAAATCGCCGCATGGCTGACATTCAATGCCGTCCCGGCGTCGGTCACGGACCCCGTCTGGACAAATGCACAGAACGCCCGCAGCGCAGACAGGGAGGGCAGTCGGGACCAATCAATCATGTAATCTCATCTTACATTTCAAATTTATCCCTGAGTCGCATTTGCAGCACCAAAACGCAAGTATGAGCGCAGAACCACAGCGATCAAAGGAGACCGACATGTTCACTACATTTGCAAAAACGCTGTTCCGGGCAAGCGGCGTATCCCCGACCAATTCGCTCAACGCCACCCTGCGTTCTTGGTACCGTGAAGACCTGCGCGGCCAGCCCGAGCGCAAGCGTTGGGAGGACTGGAGATGATCGACCCGGTGATCTACCTGCCGCCGCGGATCTGGCACGATCCGACCGACAAAAATCGCGCCAGGCGGTGGCCGTGGCGCGGTGGCAGATGGCAATAAAACAGATCAAATCAAAAGCGCCGGTGCCTCGAAACGCGCGAACAGAAAGAGGAACCGGCGCTTTCCCCTTTGGCCCGAAGGCCAAAGGGTATTCTGGTATCAGGTCACTCGACCGAGGCTTCGCCGCCACCCAAGCCATGCACATAGGAGGCCACGGCACGGATTTCGGCTTCGCTCAGACGGTCCGTCCAAGGCGGCATCACGCCAAAGCGCGAATAGGTCACTGTCTCCGTCAGGGTCGCGTAGTCGCCACCATAAAGCCAGATCGCATCCGTCAGGTTCGGCGCACCTTGAAAGCGGTCACCTGTTCCGTCGTCCATGTGGCAGGCCGCGCAATTGTCGAGGAACACGGTCTCACCAGCCGCGACCATTGAGGCATCGTTCGGTTCGCCCGAGAGCGACATCACGTAGTTGACCACCTGGCTGATTTCCTCTTCAGCGAGCATGTCGCCAAAAGCCGGCATTTCAGACCAACGGGCGTCCGGGTCTTCCTCGTTGCGGATACCATGCGCGATTGTGGCATGGATCGCCTCGATGTCACCGCCCCAGAGCCAGTCGTCGTCCAGAAGGTTCGGATAGCCCTTGGCACCGGCTGCACCGGATCCGTGGCACTGTGCGCACCATGTGCGGAACACCGCAGCACCCGCGTTCTGGGCGTACTGGTTGAGGTCGGCATCCTGAGCGATCTCGGTCAGTTCAACCGACGCAAGCTGGGCGTTGATCCCCGCATTGGCATCTTCGAACCGCGCGATCTCTTCCGCCACCTGTGCCCGTGTGGAGAACCCAAGGATACCGGGTGTGGCTTCCTTGATGCCCGGCCATGCGGGATAGGCGATGGTGTAGAGCACACCCCAGACGATGGTCGCGTAGAAGGTCCACAGCCACCAGCGCGGCAGCGGTTTGTTGTATTCCTTGATCCCGTCCCACTCGTGACCGGTGGTTTCATAATCAAGATCGTCGTCTTTCTTACTCATGTCCTCGCCTCCTTGGACGCGGCGGGTTTGTCTTCATTGCGAAACGGGATGTTGGCTGTGTCGCGATGTGTCTTGTTGCTGCCGGGGCGAATGGCCCAGAGGATCACCCCGACAAAGAACAGGAACAGGACCAGCAACATCCAGCTGTCTGCGAATTCCCGGAGAAACGAATAGGTTTCCATGTCAGTCCTCCTTAGCGGCTTGCGTCTGGGGTGAAGGTCGAGAAGTCGACCATTGTGCCCAGAACCTGCAGGTAGGCGATCAGGGCATCTGCTTCGGAAACGCCCGGCTGGCCGTCAAAGTTGCGCACGTTGACGCCTTCGCCGTAGCGTTCGAGCAGACCGTCGAAATCGCTGTCCGGATCGGCTTGCGCCCGGAAGTCTTCGCGCGCCGCTTCGATCATCTCGCTGGTGTACGGGACACCGACAAAGGCGTTGGTCGCCATGACGTCGCCGATATGCTCGCCCTCCAGCAGTGTCGCTTCGAGGAAGCCGTATTTCGGCATAACCGATTCCGGTACAACCGACTGCGGATCACGCAGGTGGTCGACATGCCAGTCGTCCGAGTAGCGGCCACCGACGCGGGCGAGGTCGGGCCCGGTCCGCTTGGACCCCCACTGGAACGGGTGGTCGTACATCGACTCGGCCGCAAGGCTGTAATGGCCATAGCGTTCGACTTCGTCGCGCATCGGGCGGATCATCTGGCTGTGGCAGACATAGCAGCCTTCGCGCAGATAAACGTCCCGACCCGCCAGTTCGAGAGGTGTGTAGGGGCGCATGCCCTCAACCTTCTCGATGGTGTTGTCGAGATAGAAGAGCGGCACGATCTGCACCAGTCCGCCAATGGTGACGACCAGGAAGCTGCAGATCAGCAACAGGGTCGCGTTGGTTTCAAGTACCTTATGCTTGTCAAGAATACCCATTGTCCAAGCCTCCTTATTCGGCCGGGACGGCTGCGGGCGACATCACGGCGTCTTTTGCCGGGCTGCGCTTCACAGTCATCCAAAGGTTGTAGCACATGATCAGCGCCCCGGTGACGTACATCACCCCACCCAGCGCACGCACGACGTACATCGGGAACTTCGCACTCACGGTGTCGGCAAAGCTGTTCACGAGGAACCCGTTTGCATCGACTTCACGCCACATCAGGCCTTCCATGATCCCGGTGACCCACATCGAGGCCGCGTAGAGAATGATGCCGATGGTGGCGAGCCAGAAGTGCCAGCTGACCATGCTCAGGCTATAGAGCCGCTGACGGTTCCAGAGCTTGGGCACGAGGAAGTACAGAGCCCCGAAGGTGATCATGCCGTTCCAGCCAAGAGCACCAGAGTGCACGTGACCAATGGTCCAGTCAGTGTAGTGCGACAGCGAGTTGACCGCACGGATCGACATCATCGGACCTTCAAAGGTCGACATGCCGTAGAAGCCAAGCGAAATCACCATCATCCGGATGACCGGGTCGGTGCGCAGCTTGTCCCATGCGCCGCTCAGCGTCATCAGACCGTTGATCATGCCGCCCCAGCTGGGCATCCAGAGCACGATCGAGAACACCATGCCAAGGGTCGAGGCCCAATCCGGCAGAGCGGTGTAATGCAGGTGGTGCGGACCGGCCCAGATATAAAGGAAGATCAGCGCCCAGAAGTGAATGATCGACAACTTGTAGCTGAAGACCGGACGTTCGGCCTGCTTGGGGATGAAGTAATACATCATGCCAAGGAAGCCTGCGGTCAGGAAGAAGCCCACGGCGTTGTGGCCATACCACCACTGAACCATCGCGTCCTGCACACCTGCGAAAACCTGAACCGACTTTGAGCCGAAGATCGAGACCGGGATGCTCAGGTTGTTGAACACGTGCAGCATCGCGACCGTGACGATGAAGGACAGGAAGAACCAGTTGGCTACATAAATGTGAGGTTCTTTGCGCTTGATGATCGTGCCGAGGAAAACCGCCAGATAGGCCAGCCACACGATGGTCAGCCACAGATCGACATACCACTCGGGTTCCGCGTATTCCTTGGACTGGGTTGCCCCCAGCAAGTAGCCGGTCGCGGCCAGCACGATGAACAGGTTATAGCCCCAGAACACGAACCAGCCGAGGTTCCCCCCCCACAGGCGCGCGGCGCTGGTGCGCTGCACCACATAGAACGATGTCGCGATCAAGGCGTTGCCACCAAATGCGAAGATCACCGCAGAGGTGTGCAGTGGGCGCAGACGCCCGAAATTCGCATAGCCCTGAGCCCAATCAAAATTGAGCGCCGGAAAGGCCAGCTGGAACGCGATGAAGGTTCCCACAAGGAAACCGACGACGCCCCAAAAGGCCGTTGCGATCACGCCGTAGCGGATCACACCGTCCATATAGCTTGTTTCAAGTACGGCTGCTGGCACCGGTTCATCCGTGTTGCGCAGCACCCAAAGGAAGAGCCCGGCAGATATCGCCATGATCAGAATGGCGTGAACCTGATAGGCCAAATCGCGTGCATAACTTGCTGCAATCATCGCAAAGAGCGTGATCAAACCAAGCGCGATTAGCTTGATATAGTTCAACATTTTTTGTCCCTTCGTCTTACCTGCGCGATTCGGCTGCCGCGCGGGCGGTTTTCAGACTGGGCCCTTAATGCGAAACTTGGCCAAACCTATCCTTGATCTGCATCAATAGAATTGCGGGACTTGTTTGATGGGTGTCAAAGCGCCTCATGCGACTTCGGTCGAAGATGGTTCCAGTGGGAAATCAACCAAGGGAGCCAACCATGTCTTTCAAAACGATCCTGACCGTCGTCACCGATCACGCCCATCTGACCGAGACACTTTCGCAGGCCATTTCCATGGCAAGCGCGCTGGACGCCCATCTTGATGTTCTATGTGTTGGCGTCGATCGCACGCAAACCGGCTACTATTATGCCGGCATGAACGCGGCCATCCTGCAGGAAACCCTGAACCAGGCGCGCGAAGATGCCTCTGGACTGGCAGCCGCTGCGAAAAAGCAGATGGGTCTGTCAGAGCTGCGCTGGGGTGTGACCGAAGCGGTGTGTCAACTTGCCGATGTCGCGCGGTTTGTCGCGTCTCATGCCCGGTTTGCCGATCTGGCGATCGTGCCACGGCCCTATGGCGATGATCGGGGCATTGAACTTGAACCCGTCGTCGAAGGTGCGCTGTTCGAGGGGCAGTCTCCGGTGATCGTGCTGCCTGACGGCGGTCTCGAACTGAAGTTGCCCGGCAAGATCGCGATTGGCTGGAACGAAAGCGCCGAGGCGCTTCGGGCCGTGCGCAGTGCGCTGCCATTTCTGAGCAGCGCGCACACCGTGCATATCGTCGTGATCGACCCACCCAAACACGGGCCGACCCGGTCAGGTCCGGGTGGGCAAGTGTCGCAATATCTTGCCCGTCACGGGGTAAAGGTGGAAATCGACGTGTTGTCCAAGACCATGCCACGGGTATCCGATGTGATGCGGCGTCATGTGATGGACATCAATGCCGACATGGTCGTGATGGGTGCCTATGGGCATTCCCGGTTCCGCGAGGCCATTCTTGGTGGCGCAACGCGCAATATGCTCGAAACCAGCGAAGTACCGGTGGTCATGGCACATTAAACGTCGGGTTATCCGGTTAGGAGGCGCAGACCTTGGGTCACGTCTGACCGAACCGCCAAGCGAAGGCCGGGTTCATCCCCGGCCTTCAGCGCCGCCACGATCAACCTGTGATATTGTGGTGCTTCCGTCCGCCGCAACCGCCCATAAAGCGCGCGCATCGTGGGGCCAAGCTGCAACCAGACCTGTTCGGCCATGGCCAGCATCGCGGGGGCTTGCGCCCGCAGATACAAGGTCCGGTGAAAGTCCAGATTTGTCCGGATATAGCCCACGGCATCCCGGTTCGAGATCGCGTCCGAAATCGTCCCGTTGATCGCCTGCAACCGGTCGATCAGGGCCAAATGGGCGCGCGGCAGGGCGCGGCTCGCCAGTTCCACTTCGATCAGGGCGCGCAACGCGGCAAGTTCCTCGATCCGGTCGTTCGACAGTTCAGGCGTCGACACCCGCCCCGAAGCAGACATCGACAAGGCTCCTTCCGCGACCAGCCGCTGAAACGCTTCACGCGCGGGCGTCATCGACACATCGAACTCCCGCGCAACGCCGCGCAGGGTCAGCTGTTCACCAGGAGACATCTGACCAAACATGATCCGGTTCCGCAGACCGCGATAGACGCGGTCATGTGCGGACAGGGTTGGTTCCGTGGGGCGGGTCAGGACGCTCATACTGAACTGTGATCACAGCTGTGGAACGGGTCAAGCACCAAACCGGAAGCGATGCAGCTTCGGGCCGTCTTGCCGCAGCCATGCGCGCGCATCGTGATGAGGGCCATAAAGCTGATCCACCACGCGCCAGAAATTGGCCGAGTGGTTCATTTCCTTCAAATGCGCAACTTCATGCGCCGCCACATAATCAAGCACGAATTTCGGCGCGAGGATCAAACGCCACGAATACATCAGTGCGCCTGCTGACGAACACGAGCCCCAACGGGACCGCGTGTCGCGCAGCGTCAGCCGGGTGTACCGAAGGCCCAACCGCTCGGAATAGTGATCGGACGCTCGGGTCAGCGCGATCCGCGCCTGCTCCTTGAGCCACCCTTGCAGGTGAATACGTCCGGTCTCGACCGGGGCAGGCAGGGTGATCCTGCCATCCGCCACCACCAGACGCCGTGCCGACCCCGCAACAATTTCAAAGGATTGCCCGCCCACATCCAGCCGGTCACCGGGCCCGACAAGCGCGGGGCCGGCCCGTTTCGACAGATGCCCCATGACCCAGTCGCGCTTTTCTGCGGCAAAGGCCAAAGCCTCGCGCTCTGAAACGCCGCGCGGCACGGTCAGGGTCACTCCCCCATCGACTCTGGAGATCCGCAGCGTCATGCGGCGGGCACGCGCGTTCTTCCGAAGTTTAAAGGGAATTTCGGGGTTGCCGGGAAAGGTTGTGACGCCCATATGCCGCTCGATGACCTCTGCGCCCTAAAGCCTTTGACACCGGTTCGGTGTTATGGCAGTTGGCGCAGATTGTCGATATGACCACGCAATAAAGGGGATGACCCATGCCCAAGGAAGAATGGGGCGTCAAACGTGTTTGCCCAACCACCGGCAAACGCTTTTATGACCTGAACGCCACTCCGATCATCAGCCCGTATACCGGCGAAGTGGTCGAGATTGACACAGGCAAGACCCGCATGATCGCGGCAGACGCCGAAGACCGCCAGAGCAAGTCCAACCTGGACGACACCGATGACGTCGATGTTCTGGAAGATGACGATGTTGATGTCGATCTCGATGACGATGACGTTCTCGAGGACGATGAAGACGACAACGTCTCACTTGACGACATCGCGGATGTCGCAGGTAACGACGACGATTAATTTCTGTAAAAGGGGCGGAATCACGCTTGATCCCGCCCCCGGCTTTGCGTAATTGAACGCGCACTAACGGGGCCTTAGCTCAGCTGGGAGAGCGCTTGCATGGCATGCAAGAGGTCAGGGGTTCGATCCCCCTAGGCTCCACCAAATTCCAGCATATGTTTGATTTCAGCCATCACCGGCCATTGGTATTTCAAACCTTATTTCGGTGCCCTAAATAGGGACTGGACTCGATAACACGCTCTCGTTAGCTTTTTGGTGTTTTATCGAATTTTTCCAAGGCGAGATATTGATGTTGAATAAGACGTGGCTGGGCATCGCTATCGGCGGTGGTGCCTCCGTTCTTTACGGAAAAGCAGGATACATCCTACAATTCTTGAACCTTGAACACTTGAACAATTCGGTATCTTGTGCGGTAGGCGGGGTGCGAATGGGGGCAGCGCTTCACGCCAGTTGCGGCGTCTCTTTTGCTTTGATGACCGGGGTTGGATCCCCAAAGGATCTTGAGGCAGTGACGGGAAGCGGTTTCGACTTTGCCGCCGATCTTGGCGGTCGTTTTGGAGAACTCGCGAAACTAGGCGGTCGCGCCGGGGAAGCTGTGGCAAACGGCGTTGCTTCGTTGAACAAGATTCAAACCATAGTAGATTTAAAAGCCTTTCTTGGTACCGAGCGCGGGAAAGTCTTCATCAACTCGATCACTGGCGATTTCGCACCATCAAATTCCACTCCGTCTCTATTTAGTCCGTCCTGAACAACGCCCAAGCTGTTGATAATGAATGAATAAACTGTGATTCCTGTAGCCATTTCCCGCAGGGTTTTGTATTATTGCATTGAAAACCCTGCAATTTGGTCTTGCCATGAAGCACCGTAGTCG
>NZ_JAEPMO010000026.1 GCF_017643905.1 Marivita sp. | reverse complement strand
TCTGTTCGTCGATGATGAGGAACCGCTGCGGATTGCAGCGCAGCAGACACTTGAGCTGGCTGATCTGGAGTGCCGGTGCTTTGACCGTGCGGCTTCGGCGCTGCCAGTGATCGGTCCCGACTTCCCCGGCATCCTTGTCACCGACATCCGTATGCCCGGAATGGACGGAACCGAGCTTTTGCGCGCCGCCTTGCAAATAGACCCGGAGTTCCCGGTGATCCTCGTCACCGGACATGGTGATCTTGATCTCGCTGTCGCCATGATGCGCGAGGGGGCATATGATTTCATCGAAAAACCCTATGCGCCCGAACGGCTGGTCGAGGCGGTGCGGCGGGCTTTGGACATGCGCCGACTGACCATTGAAAACCGCAGGCTGCGCACGGACATGGCGCCTCTGATCGGGATCAAGGACGGTCTGCGCGGTTTCAGCCCCGAAATGGAGACCGTCCGTCGCCAGATCCGCACAGTTGCCGTGAGCGATGCCGATGTCTTGATCGTTGGCGGGACGGGCACCGGCAAAGGGCTTGCCGCTCAGGCTCTTCACGCGGCCAGCAAGCGGGCGGACCGACCCTTTGTGGCGATAAACTGTGCCGCGCTCCCCGCTGACATGATCGAAAGCGAATTGTTCGGCCATGAGGCGGGGGCCTTTGCGGGGGCAACGCGGGCGCGGTCCGGAAAATTCGAACATGCACGGCGCGGCACGGTGTTTCTTGACGAAATCGACAGCCTGCCTCTGGCGTTGCAGGCCAAGCTTTTGCATGCCGTCGACACGCGGTCGATCAGCCGTTTGGGATCACATGACCGGATTGATCTGGATGTCCGCTTCATCGCGGCGTCAAAATCCGATCTTGAGGCGGCTGCGGCCCAAGGCTCATTTCGCAGCGATTTGCTGTATCGACTGGATGTCGTGACCATCCGGATGCCGACTTTGGCGGCGCGGCGGCAAGACATCCCTATGCTCTTTCTGACCTTCGTTGCGCAAATGGCCGACCGCTATGATCAGCCCGTACCGCAGGTGCCGGGTGCGGTTCTGGATGCGATTGCCGCGCGGGACTGGCCGGGCAATGCACGTGAGTTGCGCAATGCGGCGGAACGCTATGTCCTTGGCCTGCCCGAAGTTGCCGATCAGACTCCACCGGTCGCGGGAACATTGATCGAGCGTGTTGCAGAACATGAGCGGGCACTGATAGCCGCCAGTCTTGCGGCCAATGCGGGCAGGCTGAAAGAGACTTACGAAGCCTTGGGAATCTCGCGCAAGACGCTCTACGAGAAGATGCAGCGATACGGCTTGGAACGTGAGTCGTTCATCGAGCCAGAGAGTTGATCGTCGGCCTTGGTGCCACGCAGCCGTGGAAATGTGTCGAAGGCGACCCACGAAAATGGCGGTTTGTACCCCTTTCCACCCATTGCCGGGAAAAAACCGCGTTCTTTAAAAAAATGTTCGCGGTAACGGCGCTATGCGACGTGCCGGGTGACATGGTTCCTGAGCGGCAACCCGGTGAGGAGACACAGGCCGGGTGTTACATTCATTGTATGCGTTTGGGAGGAACCAATGCAGAAGATCACAGCACTCACCTTTGCCGTCACCTGTGCCATCACGGGTCAGGCAGTCGCCGAAAGCCATGTCGACCGCACTGGCTGGCCGGAAAGCTTTACCGTGGGCACAGCATCGCAGGGCGGCACCTTCTTTGCCTATGGCTCGGGCTGGGCAAACCTTGTTGCAGAAGAGCTGGGCGTGTCCGGCGGTGCCGAAGTCACCGGTGGCCCGATGCAGAACATGGCGCTGGTTCACACGGGTGACGCCCAGTTCGGCATGACCACAATGGGCCCGGCAGCGGAATCGCTGGCAGGGACAAACCCGATTGCACCGGGTCTGCAGATGACCAATGCCTGCGCCATGTTCCCGATGTATGAGACACCGTTCTCGGTGACGGCGCTGTCCTCGTCCGGCATCACGTCGATCTCCGAGATCCCGGCAGGCGCCCGGATCGGTTTTGGTCCGGCAGGTTCCACATCCGACACGTACTTCCCTCGGATGATGGAAGAGCTGGGCGTCAACTTCGAGCGTCGCAACGGCGGCTGGTCCGATCTTGGTGGTCAGCTTCAGGACGGTCTGCTGGACGTGATCGCGTTTGCAGCAGGCGTTCCAGTTCCTGCCGTGTCGCAGCTTGAAGTGCAGACCGACGTGAACATTATCGAGTTCACCGAAGAAGAGCAGGCCAAGATCGTCTCGGCCTTCCTGGTCTCCGCGTTCGAGATCTCGGCCGATGCCTATACGACGCTGACCGCACCTGCGCGGTCGGTGTCTATGTGGAACTTTGCAATTGCGAATTGCGACCTGCCGGCAAGCTTTGTCAACGCGGCTGTTGACGTTGTCATGTCCGACAACGCGCGGATGGTGAACATTCACCGCGCGGCCACCGCCACGCTGCCCGAGCATTGGGGCAAGAACACTGTCATGAAGTGGCATCCCGGTGCGGCCCAGTGGTTCAAGGACAATGCGGGCGCTGACATTCCCGACAGCATGATCCACGGCATGTAAGCCGTCTTGAGGCGGCGCGACACAGGTTGCGCCGCCTCTGTTTTGCATTCCGCGCACCTTTAGTTGTGCCCCAGAGGATGCCTTTTCTCACACATGACACGAAGCGCCGACGCAAGCAGTCAAGGCGGCTTTGCCAGGGAGGTGGCAATGGTTCAGGAATCCACACAGGCGGACGCGCCCGTGATTGCGGAAGGCGTCGACGAAGAGCCGGTCGAAGCCAATCGGCGTCTCTTTACAGGCTGGCGGATGCAGATTGTGGCGGCGGTTGCCGCTGTCTATGCGCTGTTCCACATGGCAGCGCTCAACGGTGTGTCGATCTCGGCCTACACCGGGATCACGGTGCCGCTCTTGCCGCAATTCCCGATGGAGACCTGGAATTTCCGGATCGTGCACATCGCGGGTGCCTTGGCCTTGGGCTTTGTCGTCTACAATGCAATGTTGTTCTCGGACAAGGACGAGAACACGCAGGGCGGCATTTGGGGCAAGCTTGCCTATATCCTGTTTATTCCCGCTCTCTTTGCTCTGGGCACCAGCCTTTGGTTCGCACAGACAATCGCCTCTGGCACGCTGCCCGAGATGGGTGGGCTGACCACATGGCCCGCATTCGCCGGAACACCGATCTATAATCAGGAGGTCTGGTATTTTGGATTTCCGTTGCTGATCGCAACCGGGGGCGGCATTGTCCTTGGCTGGCTCGAGACAGCCCCAAGGGATCGCTTTCGGGTGTCCGACATCCTGCTTGGCGTCTGCGGGATCGCGGTCGCGGCCTATCTCGTGGCCATTTACGGGACCGCAGCCCGCAACGCCGTGGGTACACCGTTTGTCCCGATTGGTGTGGCCTTTGCCGCAACTGCCGGCTCTGCGATGATCCTCGAACTGACACGTCGCGTTGCCGGTCTGGCGCTGGTCATCATCACCGGCGTGTTCCTGCTTTACACCTTCGTCGCGCATCTGCTGCCCGGCATCCTCGCGGTGCAGAGCGCCTATAGCTGGCAGCGGTTCTTTGGACATGTCTACTCGGATGCCGGTATCCTAGGGCCGACGACGGCGGTGTCTTCTACCTACATCATCCTCTTCATCATCTTCGCGGCCTTCCTGCAGGCGTCGAAAGTGGGCGACTACTTTGTTAACTTCGCCTTTGCCGCAGCCGGTCGCGCACGGGGTGGTCCGGCAAAGGTTGCGATCTTCGCCTCGGGCCTGATGGGTATGATCAACGGCACCTCTGCGGGTAACGTGGTGGCGACCGGATCGCTGACCATCCCGCTGATGAAAAAGGTGGGTTATCGCCCGACGACTGCTGGTGCTGTTGAAGCCGCAGCCTCGACCGGTGGGCAGATCATGCCGCCGATCATGGGGGCAGGGGCCTTCATCATGGCCGAGATCACCGGCATTCCGTATCAGGAGATCGCCATCGCGGCCATCATCCCGGCGATCCTTTACTTCGTGTCGGTCTACTTCATGGTCGATTTTGAGGCGGCCAAGCTGGGCATGCGGGGCATGCGCGAGGATGAACTGCCGAAACTCGCCAAGATGGTGCGTCAGGTCTACCTGTTCATCCCGATCATCATTCTGATTGCTGCGCTGTTCATGGGGTATTCGGTGATCCGTGCGGGTACGCTGGCGACGATGGCCGCTGCCGTGGTCAGCTGGCTGACCCCGTTCCCGATGACCCTGCGGGGCATTGCCAAGGCGTTTGAACTGGCGGGCATCATGTCGATCCAGATTATCGCAGTCTGTGCCTGTGCGGGTATCATCGTCGGTGTGATCTCGCTCACCGGGGTTGGTGCACGTTTTTCGGCTGTGCTTCTTGACCTTGCAGGTGTGAGCCAGCTTCTGGCGCTGTTCTTTGCGATGTGTATCGCGATCCTGCTGGGCATGGGGATGCCGACGACTGCGGCCTACGCGGTGGCTGCGTCGGTTGTGGCACCGGGGCTTGTGCAGCTTGGTATTCCGCAACTGACCGCGCATTTCTTCGTGTTCTACTTCGCGGTTCTGTCGGCCATCACGCCCCCCGTGGCTCTGGCCAGCTACGCGGCGGCTGGTATTTCGGGTGCGAACCCGATGCAGACCTCGGTTGCCTCGTTCAAGATCGGCATCGCGGCCTTCATCGTGCCCTTCATGTTCTTCTACAACAGCGCCCTCCTGATGGACGGCACGTGGTTCGAGGTGATCCGCGCCGGGATCACGGCGACCTTCGGCGTGTTCCTGTTGTCAGGTAGCGTTCAAGGCTGGTTCATGGGCCAACGATCAGCGTGGTTCATCCGCGTGGGTCTGCTTGCTGCAGCGCTTCTGATGATCGAAGGCGGTCTGGTGACGGACCTGATCGGCATTGCTGTGACCGCTGGTGCATGGCTGATCCAGCGCTTCCTGCACCCGGACCCCAACGCCACCATCGCGGTACGTGGCGCCGACTGAGACACATCGAGCAGCAACAAACCAAGGGTCGGCCTGAAAGGGTCGACCCTTTTTCTGTGTGAATCACTGTTCTTCCAGAACCTTGCGCGCCACGCGGAAACACTCCAACGCCTGCGGCACACCGCAATAGATGCCCACCACGTGGATGATCGCGCGGATTTCCTCTTTGGTGACGCCGTTGTTGATTGCGCCGCGGCAGTGGATTTCCCATTCATGCATCTTGCCCAAAGCACCAATCATGGCGAGGTTCATCATCGACCGTGTTTTGGGATCGATCACGTCATCGCCCCATCCAAAGCCCCAGCACCACGCAGTCATCGCTTCCTGAAATGGTCGGGTGAAATCATCGGCGCTCGCAAGGTTCTTTTCAACATAGTCTGCGCCGAGCGTCGCCTTGCGCTGTTCCAGCCCTTTCAGAAAAAGGTCTTCGTCGAATGTGCTCATGGCGGGCCTCCCTGTTGTGCCGTGTCACCCGAGACTTTGGACGGGTTTTCAGGCAAGGCCAACCAGCGTCATGCGGGGGATGACATATCGCTGTGACACGCGAACGCTACTGCACGCTGGGACAGAGGCATCCGATCAAACGGGCGGATCTGCATCGACAAATCCGTCGAAGACGATTGCAGTCCCGCACCGGTCCCGCGATACATACACATGGTCCTCTTGGACATTCGGACACATCTCGACGATGCCCTCATTGAAGAACATTGCGGCTGACCCGCCGCCCGAGACGAAATCCCGAAAGGTGTTCGATGGCAGTTTCCTCGTCCTCCTTGCCCTGACACTTGCGGGCGGGGTCGCGGTGGGGATCGTGTCCGGTTGGGGTCGCGTGGGCGACATTCTGCTTGAAACCTTCGGTTTTCTGGCAGTGCTCGCGCCCAAGATCGGTGCGGGGATTTTCATCGCGGCGACATTGCCGATCCTGTTGCCCCGCGACCGGGTCGGGCGGTTGATCGGTCGGGAAAGCGGTGTCCGCGGATTGGTGGTGGCAACCGCCTGCGGGGCAGCCATTCCCGGTGGGCCGATGATGACTTTCCCGCTTGCAGCAGGGTTGGGTGTAGCAGGGGCGGATCTGGGCGCAGTGATCGCTTTCATCTCGGGATGGAGCCTGTTGGGACTGAACCGCACCCTGATCTGGGAGTTTTCGTTTCTGCCCACAGACCTTGTCTGGATCCGCTACCTGCTGAGCCTGCCGATGCCCGTCCTGTTGGGGATGGCCGCGCGGTCCTTGATGCAAAGGCGCGCCGCGTGAACATTCTCATCGGAACAGTGCTCATCGGAGCGGGCGCGATCTGGCTTTGGTTGCAATTGCCCAACGAGGAGTGGCGAAGGGCATCTTACCGTGCGTCATTGGACACGTTCCTCTTTACCGCGCCACGGGTGATCGTCGCCCTGCTGGGGGCAGGGTTCTTTGCCGAATTGTTGCCGGAAGAACAGGTGCGGCAGCTCTTGGGAACCGAGGCCGGGATCACTGGCATTCTCTTGGCCATTGCGCTTGGGCCGCTCACACCGGGGGGAGCGTTCGTCAGTTTCGCCATTGGCGCCGCCGCGCTCAAGGCAGGGGCCTCGCCGGTCGCGGCAATCGTCTATGTCACGTCCTGGTCGCTGTTTTCGACAACCAAGATCTTTGCTTACGAGCTGTCTTTCATGGGGCGTCAGGCGACATTGACCCGTATCCTTGTGAGCCTTCCGGTACCCTTTGTGATCGCGGCAGTTGTTTCGGTGCTGATGTGAGCCTCGCGCGGTTTGAGCGTTCACGACTTCGGCAACAACCACCTGATCCGGCAACAATCAAATGCCGCAGCATTGTGCCTGCAACAGATGGGCGTTACCTGCTCGAAGCCAGTTGACCAATAATCCCGCGCCCGTGGGTGACGGGTCTTTTACCCTTCGTTGGTCTTCTGCAAGGCTTACTCCCGCGTTAGAGTGAAGAAATGGACATCGTCGTCGTCACCACGATCATCGCTTCGCTGTTTCTTGTCATCGGCGCGGCAGAGCCGCTCGCGGCGCGACTTCGGCTGCCCTACAGCGTGATCCTTGCCACGCTGGGCATTCTGATCGGTGCCAGTGCGACTTTCTTCCTGCAGACGGAATTGACGGACGCGCTCAACCCTGTGGCCGAGGCGATCCTTGCCCTGCCGATCCGGTCCAATGTCTTCCTCTATGTGTTCCTGCCGACCCTGCTGTTCCAGGCGACGTTGGGCATGAACTTGCGAAGGATGCTGGACGACTGGGTTCCGATCCTCGTGCTTGCCATAGTCGCGGTCGTCGTTGCCACCCTCAGCGTCGGATACGCCCTTGCATGGGCAAGTGCGCTGCCGCTGGCGGCGTGTCTGCTGATCGGCGCGATCGTCTCGACGACCGATCCCTCGGCGGTGGTGTCGATCTTTCGCTCCATCTCGGCGCCGCAGCGGCTGACACGGATCATCGAAGGCGAAAGCCTGTTGAATGACGCGGCAGCGATTGCGCTCTTCGGCCTTTTTATGGGGTTCGTGATGCTGGGCGTCCCTGACCCGGAATTGTCGGACGCGGTCGCGCAGTTTCCGGTGCTGATCGCGGGGGGTGCTCTGACCGGGTGGCTGGCGGCGCGGCTCGCGGTCTGGATCATGGCGATCGTGAACCAGCACGAACTGGCGCAATTGTCGATCTCGGTCGCGCTGCCCTATCTGGCCTATATCGGCGCGGAACAGATGATCGGGGCATCCGGCGTGATCGCCGTGGTGGCCGCAGGCATCACGATGAACCTGACCGCTCCGGGGCGCTTGCCGCCCCAGACGTGGACAAACCTGCGTGAACTCTGGGGTGTGCTGGCGCATTGGGCGGGCGCGCTGATCTTTATTCTGGCGGCTTTGTTGATTCCGCGCTTGCTGGAAGAGGTGCGTCTGGGAGATTTCGCCATTGTCGCGGTGGTTGTCTTGGCCGCCATTGCCGCGCGGGCGGTCATCCTCTTTGGCCTTTTGCCGATCCTGAGCTTTCTCGGCACGTCGCCCCCCGTCGAACGCCCATATCGCGTGGTGATCTTGTGGGGCGGGCTGCGGGGGGCGTTGACCCTCGCGCTGGCGCTTGCTGTGACGGAAAGCTTCCGCATTCCGGTCGAGACAAAACGGCTTGTCGGGATCTTGGCCACGGGTTTCACGCTGTTTACGCTGATCGTGCAGGGCACGACGCTGCGCTGGGTGATCCGGAGGCTGGGTCTGGATCGGCTGTCCCCCATCGACGAGGCACTGTCGCGCCAGGTAATCGCTGTGGCCTTGCAGACGGTGCGCGAGGATGTGGCGACGACCACCGAAAACTATGACCTGAGCCGCGACATTGTCCGGTCCGAGGCCAAACGGTTCAGCACTCGTCTGGATGATGCGGTGAAATCTGCGGAAGACAGTGCGGACATTCTGGACCGGGACCGCATCACGCTGGGGCTGATCGCGTTGGCGGGACAGGAACGCGACACCATCCTGCTGCGGGTCCGCGATCGCACCATTTCCGCGCGGATCGCGGAACAGGTCCTTTCCGATGCGGAGCGCCTAATCGAAGGCGCACGGACGCAGGGACGTAGTGGGTATCAGCGCTTGGCCCGGCGCAGCATTTCCTACGGCCGCACTTTCCGGTTGGCCGTGTTTCTTCACAACCGGGTGCGCCTCTCCCGTCCGCTGGCGCTGATGACAGCCGATCGCTTTGAATTGCTGCTGTCGCAACGCTTGATCCTGCGCGATCTGGGCGATTTCATTCAGGCGCGCATCCGGCGTATTCATGGGCGTCGCGTTGCCGACCTCCTGCAGGATTTGCTCTCGCGTCGGAACGATGCCATCGAAACCGCGCTGGAAGGATTGCGGCTGCAATATCCCGGCTATGCCGAAGAACTTGAGCAGCGCTTCATCCGCCGCACCGCGCTGCGGATCGAAGAACGCGAATATACCGTGATGCGCGACGACGGACTGATTGGGGCCGAGGTCTTTACGACCCTGATGCAGGGTATTGCAGCGCGCCGCATTGTAGAAGAAGTGCGGCCTAATCTTGATATTGCCTTGCAGCGCGCCGAGCTGATCCGCCAGTTGCCACTTTTTGCCGATCTCGACGAGGCGGCGCAAAAGCGGCTGGGGCGGGCTCTCAAGACC
Source organism: Marivita sp. (assembly GCF_017643905.1). Classification (GTDB taxonomy): domain Bacteria; phylum Pseudomonadota; class Alphaproteobacteria; order Rhodobacterales; family Rhodobacteraceae; genus Marivita. The sequence continues at coordinate 26,502 of NZ_JAEPMO010000026.1, read as the reverse complement.
CGCTACGTGAATGCCGAGGATGTTGTGGTGCGCAAGGACAGCCCCGCGAGAAATGTCTTTTTTATTGCGTCAGGAGCTGTGGAACTGGTGACCGCACGGCAGACATTGCGTCTGGGACGAGGCGAGATGTTTGGGCAGATGGCGGTGCTGTCGAACAAGAACCCGCGCGCAATGGTCCGCGCTATTGCGCCCTCGACATTTCTTGTTCTGGACGAAACGCGCTTCCGGCGGCTTCTTGAACGGAGCAATTCGCTTCGGAACGCGGTGCGCGCCAGCGCGGAAAAGCGCGGCATTCCTCCCTCGCAAATCATGCTCGAGGCCGCTGAATAGGCGCGCCGTAATCGCTAGGGCAGGCGCTAGAAGGTTTAGAACACGACACCCTTGCGCAGGATGAAACAGCCGAACGGGCGGTCTTCGGTGCATTGCACCACGGCAAAGCAGGTGGCCGCGTGTTTGTAAAACGCCTGCCGTTCGATGCTGGACAGAACGCCGCCTTCGGGCAGGCGCGGTTGCAGGACATCCCAAACGGCCTGATGCGCCTCCGACATCGTGTCGGGTGCGTTGTCGATCTCCATTCGAAGCGCAGAATAGGTATGGAAGCTGTCCAGTGGCATCACCTGAGTGATCAGGTTGGCCAGTGTCGGAGCATCATGGCCGGGATAATGGATCACCTCTTTGACGATGCAGCCCGCGGCAGAAGCGGCTGACGGGTAGTTGCGGTCGGTCAACACAATCTCATCGCCATGACCCATCCTGGCAAGTGTGTAGAGCAGGTCAGGTGTCAGGCGCGGGTCCAGTCCGATCAACATGGCAGGGCTCCATTGGCAGAAGGAAAGGCCCGACCCGGCGCGGCGCTGGGTCGGGCCTGAGGGTCTTAGCGCGGGGGCAGGGGCATCCAGTCGGCCATGGCCACATCTGCGTGCTGGAATTGGGGCATCTTCGCGCCGAGGTCTTCCATGTTGCGGATATCGTTCTCGTTCAGGAAAGCCTGCGTGATCAGCGTCGGCGGCACGATGACCGACGCGCCCGGGTTTTCGCCGGTCAGCATGAGCGCCAGCGCCCGGACGGACACCTCACCCACAACCGCCGGGTTGGTCGCCACGGTTGCTTTCCAGCCGCTGCCCGCCTCGCGCATGAGTGCGATGTCGGCGGTCGAAATGTCGGCGGAGTAGATGCTCAGATCACCGCCGATGCCCAGCTCGTCTGCGGCGATCTTCACGCCTTTGGCAAACTCGTTATAGGGCGCGAAGAATACCGAGATGTTCGGGTTCGCTTGCAGGGCCGCGCGTGCCTGGTTGGCGTTCGCGTTTGCAATCGGGTTGTCGAGCGTGCCGATACGGGCGGCTTCGGTGATACCGGAATTGGCGGCCTTCACCTCTTCCCACGCAACATGGCGACGGTCCAGCGGCGCGATACCCGGCACGTAGACGTAGCCGGCGGCAAAGCTGTTGCCATTGTCGGTGATCGCCTGTTCCAGCGCCAGCTTGCCCAGCAGGTAATCCGACTGTTCGATCTGCGGGATCGCCTCGTTCTCGACGTTCACGTCAAAGGCGACAACCTTGATCCCCGCATCGACAGCCCGTTGTGCGGCGTCGCGCATGGATTCTGTCAGACCGTGCTGGATGATGATCCCATCGACGCCAAGCGCGATGGCCTGATCCACTATGTCGGCCTGTAGCGCTGCGTCCTGACGGCTGTCGAGCACCCGCAGGTTTACACCAAGTGCTGCGGCTTGCGCCTCGACGCCCGACAGATACGCCTGGAAAAAGTCGCCGGTGGACAGGTAGCGCACCAGCGCGATGGTCACGTCGCCGGGATTGTCCAGCGGGGCGGGGGCGCTCTGCGCCGTGGCGGCACCCGCACCGAGGGCGAGGCTGGCCGCGCTCGCAAGGGCCATGAAGTGACGTCTCAGCATGATGATATCCTCCCTATCGCTGATTATCAGTGTCCTGTGCCGCTGCGACGCGACGACAGGTAGAATGTGAAGACAAGGGCTGCGACCAGAACCGCGCCTTTGACGAAATCCTGTGTGTAGTAGGGCGCGTTCATCATGGTCATGCCCTGTAGCAGGATGCCGACGAACAGCGCACCGATGGCGGTGCCGAATGCGTTGGGCCGGGCTGCGCCGAGAACGGCAAAGCCAATGAGTGCGGCGGCGACCGAGTCCAGAAGCAGGTTGTTGCCGCTGGCGATGTCGCCGCGCCCCAGACGGGCGGCCAACAGGATGCCCCCGATGGAGGCGGTCACACCCGAGATCATGTAGGCCGCGATCTTGTAGCGGTTGACCGGAGTACCCACGAGCGCCGCTGCCCGTTCGTTCGACCCAATGGCGTACATCAGCCGCCCATGCCGGGTGAAGCCAAGGAACAGCCAGATCAGGACAGCGATCCCGATGAAGATAACCACCGGCATGGGCAGAAGTCGGTCAATGAACAGATCAAAGCGGTGCCGCCCGAGCCAGAGGAAGGCGGCGGAAAAGGTGCCTTCGGCCACTGTACCATCGGTCAGCGTCATGCCCGTGGCAATGGAATTGCCCTGCGTCGGGATGCGTTGCAGACCGATCAGCAGGAACATCATGCCCAAAGTGGCAAGCAGGTCGGGCACGCGGAATTTGACGATCAACAGCCCGTTGATCAACCCCACCAACGCCCCCATCGCCAGACAGAGGAACACAGCCACGATGGTGGGGTGTTCGAGGATCACCATCGAATAGGCCGACAGCATCAGCGCCGATGTGGCGACCGCGCCGATGGACAGATCGAAACCGCCCACGACCAGCGTGCAGGTCACGCCGAGTGCCAGAATGCCGGTGATCGCCACGGATTGCAGCACGAACGCCGCAGAAAGCGGGCCGAAAAAGCCCGGGGCCGCAATGCTGAAATAGACAACCATCCCGAAGAGCAGGATCAGGAATCCGTAGCGGATGGCAAAGTCGAGTAGTCGGTCGTTCATGGATGTGTGCCTGTTGCGGTCAATTGGGCCCCCGAGATGTCCGCGACCAACGCGGCGAGGTCGACATTCCGGTTCTTGTATTCTCCGACGATGGCGCCTTCGTTCATCACGACGATCCGGTCCGCGATCTCCAGCGCCTCGTCGATTTCCGCAAGGAACACGAGTGTTGCCCGACCTTTGGCCGTGGCGCGGATGTGCCGCCCGATGTCGCGCCGCGCGCCGATGTCTACGCCTTGGAACGGCTCGTCGAGAAGAAGCACCTTTGCCGGTTCCAGCAGCCAGCGGGCGATCATAACCTTCTGCTGGTTGCCCCCCGACAGCGTGTCGATACCGTCGCCCACCGATTGGCAGACGATGCCAAGCTGGCTGACCATCTCGTGCGCGCGGGTTTTCTGGCGGCTTGCCTTCAGGAACGACCCGACGCTCAGACCTTTGAGAAAGGGCAGGGTCATGTTGTCTGCTATGTCGAAGGCGGGGATCACAGCGTTGGTGCCCCGGTCCTTGGGCGACATGAACACGCCCTGTGAAACGGCATCTTCGACCGAGCGTGGCGTGTAGTCCGTGCCGTTGATACAGATCGCGCCGTTGGCCGGGCGGGCTATCCCGTAGAGGACTTCGGCCAGACGGCTTTTCCCGCTGCCCAGAAGGCCGACCAGCGCCACAACCTCACCATCGCGGGCGTGCAGGCTGATCGGGGCGGCGTCTTCGAAGAGCCTCAGATCCGTGAGTTCCAGAACCGGCGCGGTGCCGCTTTGCACGGCGACGTCCAATTCAGTCATACGGTGGCCGAGCATCGCGGTCACGGCGGCTTCGTAGTCGAGGGGCTCGGTGTCGAAGGTGCCGGAGATCGCCCCGTCGCGCATGACGATGATCCGATCCGCGATGCGGCGGATGTCAGACATGCGGTGCGAGATGTAAAGGATCGCCACACCCTGCGCGCGCAGCCGGTCGATCAGCGCAAACAACCTGTCCGCCTCGGTCGCCGAGAGCGACGATGTCGGTTCATCAAGGATCAGCACCTTGGGCGCGCGGGCCATGGCGCGGGCGATGGCGATCATCTGGCGATCCGCCACCGACAGGTCCGACACGCGGGCGCGCAGGTTGACGTCGATCCCCATCGCGGCGGCGACCTTGGCCGCTTCGGCGCGCAGGTGACGTTCGCGCACGAAAAGCCCGTGGCTGCGTTCCACGAGCCGGTCCAGCATCAGGTTGTTCGCGACGTCCAGATCGGGAATCACGCCGTCGTCTATGGATTGGTGAACCGTGACGACACCTTGCCGGATCGCGTCTGCGGCATCCACGGGGTCAAACGCCTGACCGGCCAGTGTCATGCTGCCGCCGTCGGCGCGGTGATGCCCGCAGATCACCTTGGCCAATGTGGATTTGCCCGCGCCGTTCGCCCCCATGAGCACGGTCACAGACCCCGGTTCCAAGGTCACATCAATCCCGCGCAATACATGGTTTTTACCGAACGATTTTTGCAAACCGTTCACTCTGAGCGCATCGACAGCCACTCGGTTCCTCCCCTGATGGGGCGAAGGTAGGCGGGTGCAAATACATTTGTCAAATAATTTGACATAAGTGTAAATTGAAGGCTACGCACAAAGGGAGTGTGCATTGGAGGAAGCGGGGAGGCCACTGATGAGCGCAAGCGCCAGCTATGAAGCCCTGAGTGTTGAGACATTGCCAGAGCGTTTGAAAGGCGTCTCCGCATTGGCGTCACAGGTGGGCGCGGACCATGCGACTTGGCAGGTGCAAGAGGTCGGGGATGGCAACCTGAACCTCGTCTTCATCGTGACCGGACCCAAGGGCAAGGCGGTGGTGAAACAGGCGCTGCCCTATGTGCGACTGGTGGGGGACAGCTGGCCGCTGCCGCTTTACCGCGCATTCTTTGAGTACCATGCGCTGACCCGTCAGGCTGCGCGCGACCCCGGTTCGGTGCCTGAAATCTTCTATTTCGATGAGGCACAGGCGCTGATCGTGATGGAGTTCCTGTCGCCGCACCTGATCCTGCGCCGCAAGTTGATCGCGGGGGACCGCGTGGATGGGCTTGCAGAGTTCTTGGGCAAGTTCTGCGCCCGCACCGCGTTTCGTGGGTCCGAGCTGTCGATGAAAAGCGGTGACAAGAAAGCGGATGTGGCGCTGTTCGCGGGCAATGTGGACATTCCGGCCATCACCGAGGCGCTGGTCTTCACCGATCCTTATTTCAGCGCCGAAATGAACCACCACACCGAAGGGCTGGACCCGGTCGTCAAACGCCTCCGGTCTGATGTTGCGCTCAAGGTGAAGGTGCAGCAGGTGTTGCAGCGGTTCGTGTCCAACACCGAAACCATGGTGCATGGCGACCTGCATTCCGGATCGATCATGTCGACGGACCGCGAAAGTCGGGTGATCGACCCGGAATTCGCCCAATACGGGCCGATGGGGTTCGATATTGGCATGCTCTGCGCGAATTTCCTGATGGCCTATTTCAGTCAGCCCGCCCACCGGGGTGAGGATCTGGCCGACTATCAAGAGTGGATTCTGGGGGTGATCGAAGAAGTCTGCACGACCTTCGAGACCGAGTTCCGCCATCTCTGGAAAACCGAGCGGACGGGCATTCTCTACCCAGCCTGCTTGTTCGAAGATCAGGGTCACGACAGCACCCCCGCCTGTGATGCGGTTCTCGCGGGCATCTGGCGCGACGCATGGGCGGTCTGCGGGATCGAAATGCACCGCCGCTGCCTGTCTCTGGCGCATAATGCCGATTTCGAAGACATCGCCGACCCGGCGGTTCGGGCGCCTTTGGAAGCGCGCAATCTGCTCATGGGCTCGGAACTGATCCACGAGGCCGAGAGGCTGAGCGATGCCAGCGCAGTCTGCGCCATCGCGCGGGACTTCAACGGAAAGGACGTCTTATGAAGATCGACGGAACCCATTACCGCTCGCTGTGGTGGAACCACGAGAAGTCCGTTCTCGAGATCATCGACCAACGCTGGTTGCCGCATGACTTCCGGGTGATCCCGGTGGCGACGATGCAGGACTACGCCGATGCCATCTACGAGATGCGCGTGCGCGGCGCGCCGTTGATCGGGGCCACGGCAGCTTACGGTATGGCGCTTGCGATGGCGGAAGACCCGTCAGATGCAAACATGGATGCGGCGTGGACGTTCCTTGAGAAAACACGCCCGACGGCAATCAACCTGCGCTGGGCGCTTGACCGCTGCCGCGCCGCGTTGCGACCTTTGGCAGAGGGGGACCGTGCGGCGGCGGCCTTGGCGCTGGCGCATGAGATTGCGGATGAGGACGTCGAGATCAACCGCCGGATTGGCGAAAACGGTCTGGCCATCATCCGTGAAATCGCCGCGAAGAAACCGGCAGGGGAACCCGTGCGCCTGCTCACCCATTGCAACGCGGGATGGTTGGCGACAGTGGACTGGGGCACGGCAACAAGCCCGATGTATCAGGCGCATGATGCGGGCATCTCCTTGCATGTCTGGGTTGACGAAACCCGCCCCCGCAATCAGGGCGCGCTGACCTCTTGGGAGTTGGGCAAACATGGCGTGCCGCACACCTACATCACCGACAATGCGGGCGGGCATCTCATGCAGCACGGGATGGTGGACATGGTCATCACCGGCACTGACCGGACGACGCGGCAAGGGGATGTGTGCAACAAGATCGGCACGTATCTCAAGGCGCTCGCGGCAAAGGACAACAATGTGCCGTTTTACGTGGCGCTGCCATCACCTACCATCGACTGGACCGTGTCGGATGGTGTGGCCGAAATCCCCATCGAAGAGCGCAACGCGCGGGAAGTCACCCATGTTCAGGGCGTTCTTGACGCCGGTGGCATCGGTACGGTGCGGGTCACTCCTGAAGGGACTCCGGGCGGCAACCCGGCCTTTGACGTGACGCCGAACCGTCTGGTCACCGGGCTGATTACCGAACGCGGTGTTTGCGATGCGTCCGAAGAGGGGCTGACAGGCCTGTTCCCCGAATTCGCCCGCGCTGCAGAGTAGGGCTCCCCGATGCCTGCCGCCCCGCTTGGCAAAATGCGCACGGCTTCGGTGGATGCAGCACGGCTGCCCGCACGGGACGACGCGCCCTTTATCGAGGCGGCGTGGCTCTATTACCACGACGGGCTTAACCAGAACGACATCGCCGAACGCATGCGCATCAGCCGGGCGTCGGTGGTCAATTACCTAAATGAGGCGCGCAATCGGGGTTGGGTGCGGGTGCATATGGACAGCGACGTGTTCAAGGGGCACCGGCTGGCCGAGGAGCTGTGCGCCGCCTACGGTTTGAATGAGGCGATGGTGGTGCCGGACGATCCTGTCGATCCGCATGGCGCTGCGGCAAGCGTCGCGCGGGTGACACGGGCGGCGGCGGACTGGCTGCCGCGTTTGCTCGAACCCGGCGACCGGCTGGGTGTGTCCTGGGGCGCAACGGTCTACCAGATGGCGCAGCAGGTGCCAAACACACCCGTGCCGGACCTGTCGGTCATCCAGCTTTTGGGATCGCGGCCTGCCGCTTTGGGATTCGCCGCCGAAGCCTGTACGGCAATTCTGGCGCAACGGTTGGGGGCCGAATGCATCAACTTCCATGCCCCTCTGGTTCTGTCGAACAAGGCGCTGCGGGATGCGCTGTGTGATGAGCCCGTGGTCCGCGATCAATTGGACGCGCTGGCCACGTGCAACAAGACGGTTCTGGCTTGTGGCACCTGCGATGCAGACGCCCATGTGGTGCGCAGCGGAATTCTGACGCCCGACGAAATCGCGTCCCAGCGATCAAAGGGGGCCGTTGGCGTGATCTGTGGGCGCCTGATTGATGAAGAGGGACATCCCGTGGTGTCTGCCGTCGAGGATCGGATGATCGGTGTCTCACTGGATCAGATGAGGGGCAAGGAGATGGCGCTTCTTGTTGCGGCGGGACCGGGGCGGGCGCGTCCTGCGCGCGCCGCGATGAAGGGGGGCTTTGTGACTCATCTGGCGACCAGCGCGCAAGTCGCCGAAGACCTAATGGAGATGATCTGATGACCCCAGCCGCACCACTGCAAGACACCAAAGAGACCCGTCAGGCACTGATCGCCGCCTGTCTCTGGATGAACGAACGCCATCTCAATCAGGGCACGTCCGGCAACATTTCTGCGCGGACCGAAACGGGCATTCTGATCACACCGTCGGGTGTGCCCTATGAAGACCTCACGCCTGATCTGATGGTGACCATCCCGCTTGATGGTCAGCCGGATGGAGCGGGATTGAAACCCTCGTCTGAATGGCCGTTTCATCAAGGGCTGCATCAGGCACGACCCGATATGCCCGTGGTTCTGCACGCCCACCCGCCCTATTGCAGTATCCTCGCGGTGCAGCGCAGACCGATCCCGGCCTGTCATTACATGGTGGCGGCTTTTGGCGGCAATGATGTGCCTCTTGCGGATTATGCGCTGTTCGGCAGTCCCGAGCTTTGCGCCAACATGGCCGAGATCATGGCAGACCGTCATGCATGTCTTATGGCCAACCACGGGGCCACGGTTCTTGGTAAGACGATCGCCAAGGCGCGGTGGCGGTTGGAGGAATTGGAAACGCTCGCGCGCACCTATCTGTTCAGCAGAATCGGTGGAGAACCCCATATCCTGTCGGAGGCTGAAATCGCTGAGGTCCTTGTTGCTTTTCAAAATTATGGGCCGCGACCAGCGGCGACAGAAGAAGCCTGAAAACGCGGGTTTGAACACATTTTTGGCAGACACGAATGCCGTGACCGTGGTGTCGTGAATTCGGCAAGTCGATCTGTGGCGCTCTTTGTGTCGCTTCGAAACCGTGGTGGGTGCGTTTGAACAATGACACGCGCGAGATTTTCAGGCTAACTTCCCTCAAGAAGGAAGGTGACCATGAAAATTCTAGCTGCACAATCAAGAGCTGGGGAGACATCCAGCGGTTTGGCCGAGATCGCTTCACGGCTCGAGATGGACCGTAATGGCACGCCGAACTTTCTCGCGCTTCATTTCGGCGTTGGACTTGATGCAGCGGATCTTCATCAAGGTGCGCAGACCGCTTTCGGGGCCACAGCGTTGCACGGTGGGTCGTCCTGTCTCGGGATCATGGGATCGTCAGGTGTGGATATCGGCGGGTCCGGTCTGGGGGTGTTTGCGATCTGGGACGCCGATGGCAGCTATGGCACCAGTTCCGTCGATTTGGGCGATGACGCTGAAGCTGCGGCGCGCGAGGCGGCAACCGAAGCACTGTCCCGTGCAGGACGTCCCGGTGAAATCCCAGAGATGGTCTGGCTGAGCGTCGCGCCCGGACGCGAGGAAGATGTGATCGCCGGATTGTGTGCCGTTGTTGGCGAAGACACATTGATCGTCGGAGGCAGTGCAGCCGACAATGATGTCTCAGGCAAGTGGTCGCTGTTCGGGCCGGACGCAGTTCATTCAGACGGGCTGGTCGTGTCGGTCTTGTTCCCATCCACACCTGTCGCTTCAGTTTACAAGAGCGGGTACGCGCCAACAGGATCGAACGGAACAGTGACCCGGGTCGAGGAACGCCGCCTTTACGAGATCGACGGACGCCCCGCGGCCGAAATTCTGAACGAGTGGTCCGCCGGTGCTGTTCCGGTTGCAGAAGAAGAGCCGCGATCCATCCTTGCGGACTCCACGTTCTGGCCCCTGGGTCGTGAGATGCGACGGGTCGCGGGCGTTCCGTTTCACCTGTTGGCGCATCCTGCCGTTGCCCATCCTTGCGGTGCGGTCGACCTGTTTGCAGCGGTGTCCGAAGGGGATCAGCTTTGGCAGATGCAGGGATCGGTGGAAAGTCTGGTCGAGCGGGCCGGCCTTGTCGCGGAGCAGGCAAGCCACAACGCCGGAGGCGAGGTGACAGGGGCACTGGTGGTCTATTGTGGTGGGTGCATGTTGGCGGTGAAGGACCGGATGGACGACGTGTCGGCCGGGATCAACGACGTCCTTGGAGACAAGCCATGGCTGGGCATCTTCACATTCTGCGAGCAGGGCGTGCCGGCCGGAGAATATGCAAAGCACGGAAATCTGATGATTTCCTGTACGATGTTCAGTGCGCCTGAACTGTGATAAGCCGGATTGTGCGAAGGATCGTGCTGTGGTTGCACATGCACGATCGCGGCTTTTCGGATGGTCCCTTTTCGAAAGGGGTGATCCTGTGGGTTCGAGTATTGTGGGGCAGTTTGACAAAAGAACAGATGGTTTGACACGCGGACCCGAAACATGAGCAGTGAAACCCGAGAACCAATGATCTCGCAAAGCCTCTACGAGCGCGAAAAACAGGCGCGCCTCGAGGCGGAAGCGCTTCTTGAGGCGAAGAACAACGAAATCGTCGAGATCAATTATCGGCTTATGGCCGAGGCTGCAGCCGTGCGCACCGCGCTGGCAAATAACGAAGCGGTTCGTCTGCGGGAAGCGGTGGCGCTCAAGGAACGGTCGATCCTGTCGGAGGCGCTCAAGGCACTGACCGGAAAATCCGGCGCAGATGAAGCCATGCAATCCCTGTTGGACGTGTTGAAGCGCGAAATCGGTGGGCGAGACTGCTTTTTCATTCAGGCCGAGGGCGAACATACGATCATTTCGACCTGTGCGGACAAGGTCAACCAAGGGCATGCCTTGCCTTTGCCCGCAACGATGATCGACCGGTCGCGTCGCCTGACAAAGATGACAAACCTCATCGAAGGCTATTCCTGGCCCGGTGGTGCGGAAGAATTGGCGTCGACCATGATTGTCCCGTTGGAGATGCCCGACGAAAAAGCCGGGGCGTTTCTCTTGGGATGCAAGGTGGCGGGACGGTATTCGTCCGGCGACCTCCGAACTCTTGAGCAAGTCTCGAAACTGGCTGCTCAGGCGTTGCTGGCGCTGCGCGAGGCCCGGCGGAATGCGCTCTTGGTCGGGCTGATCGAAGGCAAACCCCTGGAACGGTCGGATGCTGTTCTTGATGCCCCGTTCGAAGCAGTTCACAATGCGTTTTCACGTCTGACCGAGATGCAGGGTCAGGTTGTTGGCATTCTTGATGCGCTGCTGGGGGCACCGCTCAAGGACATCGACGCGGCAATTGATGCGGCCCTCGACCAAATGGGCAGGCTGACTGACACCGACCGGGTGTATGTGTTCCGCCTTCGCAAGGACGAGGCGTTCATCGACAACACGCACGAATGGTGCGGCCCCGGGATTGAGCCCGCGCTGGAGATGCTTCAAGGTCTTCCCATCGGGATGATCGACCATTGGCGCGCGCTTTTCGATGCGGGATCAGAAGTCGTGATCCCGGATGTGGCTGCGATGCCGGATGACGCTCCGGAAAAAGACCTGTTGGTGGAACAGGGCATACGCTCTCTTCTTGCTGTGCCGATGGTCGAGGATGGTGCCTTCAGAGGCTTTGTCGGCTTTGACGCGGTCCGTGACCAGCGCACCTTCCTGCCGGGTGAGGTACATCTGATCCGGTCGGTGGCAAAGGTCATCGTGTCCGTTCTGGCGCGCCGGGATGCCGAGGAACGTTTGGTTTCGGCCCATGCCGAAACGCTGACGCAGCGCAACAGACTTGAAGCCGTCTTGTCTGCCTTGCCCGACCTGATAGTCGAACTTGACCGCGAAGGCCGGTTTGTCTCGTGGCATTCCGGAGCACTTTCGCTACCTGAAACAATAGACGCAACTTACGTCAATCGAACACCCGAAGAAAAACTGCCTGCCCACCTTGCCAAGGTCTTGCGCCAGAAACTGAGCGAACTGGACGCAGGTGCAGATGTGGTCAACCACACTTTCCAGATGGCATTGGGCAAGTCTGTCACGGGCTGGTGGCAACTGGCGGCGTCGACGATCCGCGATCAGGGCTATGTGCTGGCTTTGCGCGACATCACCGAGGCACGCGAAAAGGCGGCAGAAGTTGAACGCCTGTCCGAAATCGCGCGACGCACCACCAACCTTGTTGTGGTGACCGATGCACGGCGGCGCATTGAATGGGTGAACGAAGCGTTTGAACGGACAACCGGTTGGACACTGAACGACGTCAGAGGCAAGAACCCCGGGCGCATTTTGCAGGGACCTAACACCGATCCTGCAACCGTCGAAAAGATGCGAAAGGCTCTGGACCGCGGGGAAGCCGTTCAGGTCGAAGTGCTGAATCAATCGCGTGACGGTCAGGAATACTGGCTGTCGATTGATATTCAGCCCTTACAGGACGAGGCTGGAGGACTACAAGGGTTCCTCGCGGTCGAAGTCGACATCACTGAACAACGCGAGCAGGCAGAGTCGCTGCGAAAGGCTGCCCGCGATGCCGCACTGGCACGGGCCAACCTCGAAAAAGCCGTTGAAGCGTTGCAGGACGGGTTTGTTCTCTACGATGCCGATGATCGGCTTGTAATCTGCAACAGCCGGTTCCGTCAGATCTACGAGTTGTCGGCACCGGCGATTGTCCCGGGCGCGAGCTTTGCCAGCATCATCCGGTACGGTCTTGAGGTTGGCCAGTACCCCGAGGCGATTGGGCGCGAAGAGGAATGGCTCGCGGAGCAGTTCGTTCAACATTCGCAGCCCGACCGTGAGTTCGAACAGCAATTGCCGGACGGCTCATGGCTTCGCGTGTTCGAAAAAGCCATGCCAGATGGCGGACGTGTCGAATTGCGTGTCGATATCACAGATCTCAAACAAGCTGAACAAAGGGCGCTGGCCGACCGGGCTGCGGCTATGGAAGCCAGCCAGGATGGAATCGCCATCACCGATGCCGAGGGTCGATATCTTTTTCTCAACCGCGCCCATGTCGAGATGTTCGGATACAGCAGCGATTCAGAATTGCTGGGGCAATCATTCACCGTTCTATACCGGCCCGAAGAGATCGAATGGATGACGAAACATGTCATGCCCACTCTCATGCGGGATGGGCGCTGGTCGGGTGAGGCCGTCGGATTGGCCAAAGACGGTAGCCTAGTCGAACAGGATGTGTCTCTGACACTCAATCAGGACGGTGGGATCATTTGCATCACGCGCGACATTTCCGCGCGAAGACGGGAACGCGCCGAGCGCGAGCGGTTGCTCAATGAACTCCAACTCGCACAGCGCCGCGAGATGATCGGGCAAATGGCAGCCGGACTGGCGCATGATTTCAACAATCTTCTGGCCATCATCTCGGGGGGGGCGTCGCTGATCGCCGAAGAAGGGGGGGCTACGGCTGCTGGCGCAATACGGATTTTGTCAGCGTCGGATCAGGCTGCAGGCCTGGTAAAGCGCCTGTTGACCCTTGGGGCACGCCAATCTTCGCGGATCAATCTGGACCTGCGCCGACCCGTCGAAGAGGCGGCGGATCTCATTCGGTCCAGCTTGCATTCTGCCGCACGGCTTACCGTGACCGTCCCCGAGACTCCGGTGGAAGCTTTGGCGGACCCGACAGATGTGCTTCAGCTCCTGCTCAACCTAGGGATCAATGCGCGTGACGCGATCGCTGACAGTCCCGGTGCGATTTCGATCCGGCTTTCGTCTGCAAGCTGTCATGTCCCGACCGGGGCAATGGCTGTCGGGCGCGTTGATCCTGCACGCCGCTACGCCTGTCTTACGGTCGAGGACACCGGCCCCGGCATGCCGCCGGATGTCGCTTCGCGGATCCTGACTCCTTATTTCAGCACAAAGGGAGATTTGGGCACCGGATTGGGGCTGGCGGTCGTGTCTTCGGTCATCGAAGACAATGGAGGGGCTTTGAGCCTGACCACGGAACTTGGAAAAGGCACAAAATTCGAAGTGTTCTGGCCAATCGATATGGTCGAGCAACCGGTCGCGCCGGATGATCCGGATTTTGAAGGGACTGGTCGTCTTGATGGCCGCATGATCCTTGTTGTGGATGATCAGCCGGAAGTGCTTGACGTGATCACCGCCTATCTCGAAGCGGCCGGTGCCGAGGTCGCGGCGACCACCAATCCTCAGGACGTTCTCGATGCGTTGCGCGATGATCCTGACACGTGGGACTTGCTGGTCACAGATTACGACATGCCGGGAATGACGGGGGCCGAACTGACCGAAGCCGCCAAGGCAATCGTACCGAACCTGCCATCCATTCTTGTCACCGCACTGGCGGGCGAGGCCGGTCGGTCCGGTGCGTTGTTCACAGCGGTGCTGTCCAAACCGATCGACCGCCAATCGCTTGTATTGAAGTCGGAATTGGCCTTAATGTCTTCAGTCGAACAGCACGGGTAAGGCATGCGCATATTAATCGCCGACGATCAGGAAATGTTGCGCGAAGTACTGGAGGCCATCCTGACTCGGGCCGAGATGACAGTCACGCTGGCGCATGATCTTGACCATGCGCTGGCCGAAATTGCGAAATGTGATCCGTTCGACTTGATCCTTCTGGACTACCACATGCCGGGGATGGACGGTCTGGAAGGCGTGCGCCGTACGATGGCCCACGGAAAGGGTGCACGCGTGGCCCTGATGTCAGGCAATCTCCCGCATCACGTCGTCCGGGATGCGCTGAGCTTCGGCGCAGCTGGGTTCCTTCCCAAGAAACTTGCAGCGAAAAGCTACATCGAGGCTGTGCGCGCCATGGTGTCTGGCCAACAGGTCAACCTTCTGGACTCAGATCCCGATTATCCGAGGAAGGCATCCGCATCCATGGCGGAACAGCGGCTGACATCGCGCGAACTGCTGGTGCTGAAGCACCTCGACGGTGGCAGATCGGTCGCCCAGATCGCCAGCGATTTGGGTTTGAAAGAGCTTACCGTGAATTTTGTCGTCAAGACATTATGCCGGAAGTTCGAGGCGCAGGACCATGCTGCAATCGTTGCAATCGCAAGAAAAGAAGGCTTCATTTGAGTGGCTTGCAGTGCGTAATGCATGCATGCGTTCCGCTGGGATGGTATCTGCATCAGGCTGCCGACGACCGCAGGCAAAAAGCCTAGGCCGGCGAAGAGATCGGGTTGGCGTTTTGGTTTAGGTCCATCGCCGTCCTCGGTTTGGCTTCCGGATCATCATCAAGAACGGCATGCATCCGCTCCATTACGCGAAAGAACGTCTCGAGGTCTTGCGGGCTGACGGCATCGGTCAGATGCCGTTCAATCCGGGTGGCCGCCGGGATAATGTCCGCCAAGGCGGTACGTCCTGCATCTGTCAGCGAAATTGCGACGAGGCGCCCATCGCCATCGCCTTGTGCCTTCTGCACCAGCCCCTCTGCCTCAAGCCGCGACACCGCACGGCTGACCCTTGGTTTTTCCAGATTGACGCAATTGTGGATGTCACGGATCGACACTGCGCCACAGCGCAAGAGATGCACCAGAACCCGCCATTCCGCGACAGCCAGCCCATGGGTCCGTCCGTATTCCACCGACAGCCGTCTGCTGACCCGTTCCGACAGAACCGCCAGCCGGTAGGGCAGGAACGAAGACAGGTGAAAATCGTCGGGTGTCATGGAGTGATCCAAAGTCGTTGCATTTGAAATGATATTGACTTTCGTTGCTTTTGCAACGACGAATGATCTGCCCCGGGACAACATGGGCTGGGGCATGATAGGGAGACGCGTACACATGGCTTTTGCATCGCAGGGCGACACCGCAGAAAAGCAGATTTCCTTTACCGAGATCGGCGAGGGCCTTTTCGCCTTCACCGCCGAAGGAGATCCGAACTCGGGCGTCATCATTGGCGATGAAAGCGTGATGATCGTCGAAGCGCAGGCCACACCCCGTCTGGCGCAAAAGGTCATCGACTGTGTGCGCAGCGTGACCGACAAGCCGATTTCCCATGTGGTGCTGACCCATTACCATGCGGTGCGGGTGTTGGGGGCCAGTGCGTTCAACGCGGATCAGATCATCATGTCCGACGCCGCGCGCGGTATGGTGGTTGAGCGCGGGCAAGAAGACTGGGACAGCGAATTCCAGCGCTTTCCGCGCCTCTTTGAAGGTCACGAAAGCATCCCCGGTCTGACATTTCCCACCACCACCTTCAGCGACAGCATGACGGTTTATCTGGGCAAGCGGAAGGTCGAGATCAAACAGATCGGACGCGCGCATACAGCGGGGGACAGTGTGATCTGGGTGCCTGACAGTCAGACCATGTTCACGGGGGACATCGTGGAATATCACTCGGCCTGCTATTGTGGTGATGGCCACTTTGAGGAGTGGGGCGCGACACTGGATGCGGTCAAAGCCTATGATCCGCAAAGCATTGCGCCGGGACGTGGCGACGCTCTGGTCGGGCGCGATATGGTGGATGCCGCCCTCGCGAACACGCGGGATTTCGTCGACAGCACCTATAACGCGGTCAAACCGATTGCCGCGAAGGGCGGAAGCCTAAAGGATGCATGGGATGCGGTACGGGATGCCTGCGATCCCAAGTTCAAGGATTACGCGATCTACGAACACTGCCTGCCGTTCAACGTCGCCCGCGCCTATGACGAGGCGCGCGGGATTGTGCATCCGCGCATCTGGACGGCGGAACGTGACCTCGAGATGTGGGAACAATTGCAAGGCTAAGGCTGACTGAGGGGGGAGGAGACCCATCATGCCGCTCGATGACCGTTATCAGCTGGCGTTCAAGCTGTACCCCTACGCGCGCAGCACCGATCAGGATGCGGCTGCACCCGTGCGCCATCCGGTGGTCGTGCTGGGGGGCGGGCCAATTGGCGTGGCCACGGCATTGGACCTGGGCTTGCAAGGCATTCCGGTGGTCCTGCTCGATGATCACGAGGGCGTCGGGCAGGGGTCCCGCGCCATCTGCTTTGCGAAACGGACGCTTGAGATCGCCCATCGGTACGGGTGCGCGCAACCGATGCTGGACAAGGGGGTGGTCTGGAACCTTGGCAAGGTGTTCCATGACGACCGGCAGGTTTATGAGTTCAACCTGCTGCCCGAAACCGGCCATCGCTACCCCGCCTTTATCAATCTCCAACAGCCCTATTTCGAACGCTTCCTTGTCGAACGCGTCCGCGAGGTGCAAGCGGCGGGTGCGCCGATCGATCTACGCGGAAAGAACCGGGTGGATGCGGTGGATGTGCGGGACGATCACGTCATCCTCGACATCACCACGCCGGACGGTCCCTACCGGATCAGTGCCGACTGGCTGATCGGTTGCGACGGTGCCTCCAGTCCTCTGCGCAAGATGATGGGGCTCGATTTCGAAGGCCGGGTGTTCGAGGACAATTTCCTGATCGCCGACATCACGATGAAGGCGGATTTCCCGACCGAACGCTGGTTCTGGTTCGAGCCGCATTTCAAATCCGGCGACTCGGCACTTCTGCACAAGCAGCCCGATGGTGTCTGGCGGATCGACTTCCAACTGGGTTGGGATATCGACCGCAAGGAAGAACTGAAGGAAGAGAACATCCGCTGCCGTCTGGATGCGATGTTGGGGCCTGATGTGGAGTATGAGCTTGTCTGGACCTCAATCTACACCTTCCAATGCCGCCGGATGAAAAAGTTCCGCCACGGTCGGGTGATCTTTGCCGGGGATGCCGCGCATCAGGTGTCACCCTTTGGCGCGCGCGGCGCAAATTCCGGCATTCAGGATGTCGACAATCTGGGGTGGAAGCTTGGGCTTGTTCTGAACGAAAAAGCGCCTGAAAGCCTGCTGGACAGCTATGATGTCGAGCGGCGGTACGGCGCGGACGAGAACATCCTGAATTCGTCCCGCTCAACCGATTTCATCACGCCGAAATCGAAGATCAGCCATGTGTTCCGCAATGCGGTGCTGGATTTGGCCGAGCACCACGCATTTGCCCGTCCATTGGTCAATTCCGGTCGGCTCTCCGTGCCGTGCGTCTACGATGATTTGCCGCTAAACACACCCGATGGGCTGCCCGATGGACCCGCCCGCACACGGCCTGGTGCGCCGTGCCCGGATGCGCCATTGGGGCAGGGGTTCCTGCTGGATCAACTTGGCGGAGACTTCGTGTTGCTCGGCGTTGGTGTGGACGTGTCGGAGCGGCTTGAAGCCGAGGGTTTGGCGCTTCGTGGGGTCAAGGTGCCTGCGGAGGGCGACACCCGGGTGCGTTATCTCGGGGATGCAGCCGCTGCCGTCTACCTGATCCGCCCCGACCAGCATGTCGCCGCGCGCTGGCCTGCCTATTACAACGCGATGGTCCGCGCCGCCCTGCGCCGCGCCATCGGAAAGGACTGACGCGATGGCTTTGAACACCGCCCCCAACATTCCCGATCCGGACGGCTTCTACGCCGAATTGCTGGCCACCCACGAGGGGCTGAGCGACGATGACAGCATCGCGCTGAACGCCCGTCTGATCCTGATCCTTGCCAACCATATCGGCGACCGCGCGGTGCTCACCGAAGCGCTGGCCGCTGCATCGAAAGGAGACAAGTCATGAATGCTCCGCACACATCCGGCCTTGTTCAGGCCAAAGGCACGCTGACCGAGCCGGGATACATGCCCGGCTGGGCCAATGACTTCGAGACCGAGGCTTTGCCCGACGCCCTGCCGCGCGGCATGAATAGCCCGCAGAAATGCAATTACGGGCTTTATGGTGAACAGCTTTCCGGCACCGCCTTCACCGCCAACCCGCCCGAACGCACTTGGTCCTACCGCATCCGACCCTCCGTCAAGCACTCGGCGCGGTATACGCGGGTTGACCTGCCATACTGGAAAAGCGCGCCCAATGTGGTTGAGGACGTGACCTCCCTCGGCCAATACCGTTGGGATCCGGTGCCGTACAGCGATGCGCCGCTCACCTGGCTGACTGGCATGCGCACCATGACCACGGCGGGGGATGTGAATACGCAGGTCGGCATGGCGAGCCACATCTACCTTGTCACCGAAAGCATGAAGGACGCCTATTTCTTCAGCGCGGACAGCGAGTTGCTTGTCGTTCCTCAGGAAGGGTGCCTGCGCTTTGCGACCGAGCTTGGCATCATCGATATAGAACCCAAGGAAATCGCGATCATCCCGCGCGGGCTGGTCTACCGGGTCGAGGTTCTCGACGGTCCGTGCCGGGGTTTCGTCTGCGAAAACTACGGCCAGAAATTCGACCTTCCGGGGCGTGGACCGATTGGGGCCAACTGCATGGCCAATCCCCGTGACTTCAAAGCGCCGGTTGCTGCGTTCGAGGACCGCGAAGTTCCGTCGACACTGACGGTCAAATGGTGCGGGCAGTTCCACGAGACAAAAATCGGACAAAGCCCGCTCGACGTGGTAGCCTGGCATGGCAACTACGCGCCCTACAAGTATGATTTGCGGACCTATTGTCCGGTCGGCGCGATCCTCTTCGACCATCCCGACCCGTCGATCTTTACCGTCCTCACCGCGCCTTCGGGTGTGCCGGGCACTGCGAATATCGACTTCGTTCTCTTCCGCGAACGCTGGATGGTGGCTGAAAACACCTTCCGCCCGCCGTGGTATCACAAGAACATCATGTCCGAACTGATGGGCAACATCTACGGCCAGTATGACGCCAAACCGCAGGGCTTTGTCCCCGGCGGCATGAGCCTGCACAACATGATGCTTCCCCACGGCCCGGATCGTGAGGCATTCGAGAAGGCGTCGAATGCCAACCTTGGCCCTGACAAGCTGGACCGCACAATGTCCTTCATGTTCGAGACGAGGTTTCCGCAGCATCTTACTGAATTTGCGGGAAAAGAAGCGCCCTTGCAGGACGATTACATCGATTGCTGGGACAGCTTGGAGAAAAAGTTCGACGGCACGCCGGGGAAGAAATAACAGATGGGTTTGCGCAGGTCCTGGCTGGAAAGCGCCAACGCGCCTGAGGGCGAATTCCCGCTGAACAATCTGCCCTATGGCGTATTCTCGGTGGGTGATGGTGATCTGCGCTGCGGTGTTGCGATCGGTGACCGGATCGTCGATGCGACCGGGCTCGAAGCAGCAGGGCTTCTGCGCGCCGATCCTGATGCGGATGTGCTGGACGCGCCTTATTGGAACGATTTCATGGAGTTGGGGCGTGAGGCGTGGTCCCGTTACCGCGCGGCGCTGACTGCCATGTTGGCCGACGGCGCGGACGAGGCGGTGCAGGACCAGATCATCACGCATTCCGTCCCGATGGCCGAGGCGGTGCTGCACATGCCGTTCCGTGTGAGTGAGTACACCGATTTCTACTCGAGCCTTCACCACGCGACCAATGTCGGTACCATGTTCCGGGGGGCGGAACACGCGCTGCCGCCGAACTGGCTGCACATCCCCATCGGCTACAATGGCCGCGCGTCCTCGGTTGTGGTCTCCGGCACGCCGGTCACGCGCCCGCATGGTCAGATCAAGGCATCGGACGATGCCACACCGCGCTTTGCGCCGTCGGCCCGGTTCGACATCGAACTCGAAATGGGCGCAATTGTGGGGCAGGCGTCAGACGGGCCGATCAGCGTGGCCGAGGCGTTCGACAACATCTTCGGCTACGTGATCCTGAACGACTGGTCGGCGCGGGACATTCAGGCGTGGGAATACCAGCCGCTTGGCCCTTTCCAGTCCAAGGCCACCGCCACCACGATCAGCCCATGGATCGTATCAGCCGAAGCGTTGGAGCCGTTCCGCACCAACACACCTGCGCGGGAAATGCCGCTGCTGGACTATCTGTTGGAACCCGGTCCGATGCTCTACGACATCGTGCTTGAGGTTGGGCTGACGCCAGACGGCAGCACCGAGACCGTTATCGCCCGGACCAACTATCGCGAAATGTACTATTCCGCCGCGCAACAATTGGCGCATCACACCAGTTCCGGATGCCCGATGCGGGTGGGCGATCTGCTTGGGTCAGGCACCATCTCGGGGCCGGAACGGCACAGTCGCGGCGCCTTGCTGGAATTGAGTTGGGGTGGAAAAGAGCCGATCACGCTGGATACGGGCGAAACGCGGACTTTTGTCGAGGATGGCGATACGATTTCGCTGCGCGGTCATGCGCAAGGCGACGGCTACCGCATCGGGTTCGGGTCCTGTGTGGGGAAGGTGCTGCCCGCGCGAGGCTGAGATCCGTCAGCCCAGATGCGCGGTGGCCTCGATTTCGACCTTGGCCTCGTCTTCGATCAAAGCGCTGACCACCACCATGGACATTGCGGGGAAGTGCTTGCCGAACACGTCGCGATAGGCGGCGCCGACTTCGGTCTGATGCGCCAGATACTCAGTCTTGTCGGTCACAAACCATGTCAGCCGGGTGACATCTTCGACTGTGCCGCCTGCAGCCTCGACTATTGCGCGGATGTTGGACAGGGCCTGCCGCATCTGGCCGATGAAATCCGAAGCAACAAAGACCTTGTTGGCATCCCAGCCGATCTGCCCGCCGATATGCAGCACGCCGTCCTTGGTCAACATCCCGTTGGCATAGCCCTTGGCGGGCAGCCAGCCCTCGGGCTGGATCGTTTTATGTGTCATCTCGGGCCTCATGGGTCTTGACTGTGATGCGCAGTTGTTCGGGCCATGGTTCGGGGCGGCCCACCTGATCGACATGAACCAAGGTGGCGCGGGTCTCAAAACGCAGCTCGTCGCCGCATGTGGCGGTCATCTTGTAGGTCATTGACGTCGTACCAAGCCGCGTAACCCACAGCCTCAGGTGCAACAGATCACCGTGGTAGCTGGGCAAGACGAACCGGGTTTCGATCTGGGCAGTGGGGACGCCTTCGGTCTTGAGGATTTCTTCAAACGGATAGCCGAGGGCTTCATCAAAGAATGCTTCGACGAGATCGTTCATCATCTCGAAATAGCGTGGAAAAAAGACGATCCCCGCCGGGTCGCAATGGCGAAAGAGAACCTTCTGGTCCTTGGCGAAGACGGGCTCTGTCATTGGTCTTTCAATCTGAAACGCTGGATCTTGCCGGTGGCGGTCTTGGGCAGGCTGTCGGTGAACACGACCGAGCGTGGGTACTTGTAGGGCGCGATGGCCGATTTCACGTGGTCCTGCAAGGCTTTGACCATATCGGCAGTCCCGAGATGTCCTTCGGACAGCACCACATGGGCCTGAACGATATGCCCGCGTTCCTCGTCCGGTGCGCCGATCACCGCGCATTCGGCCACGGCGGGGTGGGCTAGCAAGGCCGCTTCGACCTCGGGTCCGGCGATGTTGTAGCCGGAACTCACGATCATGTCGTCATTGCGCGCGGCGAAGTGAAAATAGCCATCTTCGTCCCGCCAGAAGCTGTCGCCGGTGATGTTCCAGCCATCCTGCACATAGGCGCTCTGGCGATCGCCCTTGAGATAGCGACACCCGGTCGGGCCGCGCACCGCAAGCCGACCGACCTCACCATCCGGCACCACCTCACCCGCGTCATTGATGACCTTGGCCTCGTACCCGGTCACAGGTTTGCCGGTGCAGGCAGGCTTGTGGTCGTCAAACCGGTTGGAAATGACGATGTGCAGGAATTCCGTCGCCCCGATCCCGTCGAGCATCGGTTTGCCCGTCTTGGTGATCCACTCGTCATAGACGGGGCCAGGTAGGGTTTCCCCAGCCGACACCGCCGCCCGCAGCGATGACAGGTCGGCCCCATCCTCCATCGCACGCAGCATCACGCGGTACGCGGTGGGGGCGGTGAAACAGACCGTGGCTTTGTATTTCTCAATGATCTCGATCATGTTCGGCGGCGTTGCCTGTTCCAGCAACGTGGCCGCTGCCCCGAAGCGCAGCGGAAAGATCGCAAGCCCCCCCAGCCCGAATGTAAACGCCAGAGGCGGAGAGCCGACGAATACGTCGTCCGGTGTCACGCCCAAGACCTCGCGCGCATAGCCATCGGCGATGATCATCAAATCCCGGTGGAAATGCATTGTCGCCTTGGGCACTCCGGTAGACCCCGATGTGAACCCCAGCAGCGCTACATCGTCCCGCCCCGTGGGCACGCAGGTGAACCGCACAGGCTTTTCCAACGCCAGCCGGTCCAATTCTGCATCGTGGTTAGAGGTGCCATCGAACCCGACCACGGATGTCAACGTCGCGCTGTCCTTGGCGCAGGCCACCATCTCGTCCATCAGTCGTGTGTCGCAGAGAGCGTGGGTGATCTCGGCCAGTTCCACATAGGTCCGCAACTCGGCCGCGCGCAGCATCGGCATCGTGTTGACCACCACCGCACCCACCTTGGTTGCAGCCAGCCAACAAGCCACCATCGCCGGGTTGTTGGCCGACCGGATCAGCACGCGATTGCCCGGTTTCACGCCCAAATCCTCGACCAGCACATGGGCCAGCCGATTGGTCCAGTCGCTGAGTTCCTTGTAGGTGCGCAACCGCCCGTTGCCGATCAGCGCGGTGTGGTCGCCAAAACCCTTCTCGACCATGCCATCGGTCAGTTCCCACCCGGCGTTCAGCCGTTCGGGATAATCGAACCCCGCCAGATTGAACTCGGGCCAGAGGTCAGGCGGCGGAAGGTTGTCGCGAGCGAATGTGTCGACATGGGCAGAGGGTCCGAGCATCACGTTCCTCCTTCGAAGGCAGCAAGGGTCTGACGGGCGATGATGATTTTCTGAACATCCGACGCGCCTTCATAGATGCGCAGCGCGCGGATCTCGCGGTAGAGCGTTTCGACAGCCGTGCCCGACCGCACGCCGTCGCCGCCGAAAAGCTGAACCGCTGTGTCGATGACCTGTTGCGCCTGATCAGTAGCGAATAGCTTGCCCATCGCCGCTTCGCGGGTGATGCGCGGCGCCCCGCTGTCGCGTGTCCACGCGGCGCGGTAGACAAGCAGGGCGCTTGCATCGACATCGACGGCCATGTCCGCGATATGGCCCTGGACCATCTGCAAGTCGGCCAGCGGCGACCCGGCGATCTGCCGCGTTGTCACCCGCGCCAAAGCCTCGTCCAGTGCGCGGCGTGCAAAGCCAAGCGCAGCGGCCGCTACAGTGGCGCGGAAGACGTCGAGCACCGACATGGCGACCTTGAACCCCTGACCGGGCGCGCCCAGCAGCGCACTCGCGGGGACACGACAATCGGTGAAGCGCAGCGTGGCGAGCGGATGCGGCGCGATGGTGTCGAGCCGTTCGGCAATCTCGAACCCCGGCAGGTCGGGGGTGACGATGAAGGCGGACAGGCCCTTGGCCCCCGGAGCCTCTCCGGTGCGGGCAAAGAGCGTGTAGAGATCGGCGATTCCGCCATTCGAAATCCACGTCTTTTCACCGTTCAGAACATAGCTGTCACCATCGCGCGTGGCGGTCATGGTGGAATTGGCCACATCCGATCCCGACCCCGGTTCGGTCAGCGCAAAGGCTGCAATCGCCTCACCCGCGCGGGTTTTCGGCAGCCAAGTGGTTTTCTGCGCCTCGGTTCCAAACAGCGTAATCGCCCCGGTGCCCAGCCCTTGCATGGCAAAGGCAAAATCAGCCAAACCGTCGTGCCGTGCCAGCGTTTCCCGCGCGAGGCAGAGCGTGCGCAGGTCGAACCGTCCGTCGTCGCTTGATGTGGGCTGCAAAAGACCCGCTGCACCAAGCTGAGACACCAAAGACCGGCACGCCGCATCCGTGTCGCCGTGGTCAATCTCCAACCCCTGTGCCACCTCGTCGACACGCGCGGCCCAGTCCCGATGGGTAGGGTCGAAAAACGGCCAGTGAAGGTAGCTTTGATCTGCCATCAATCGCCCTCGAACACAGGTTTTTCCTTGGCGACGAACGCCTCGTAGGCGCGGCGGAAGTCATTGCCCTGCATGCAGATCGCTTGCGCCTGTGCCTCGGCTTCGATGGCCTGCTCAAGGCTCATCGACCATTCCTGCGCCAGCATCGTCTTGGTCATGGAATTGGCGAAGGTCGGACCTGCCACGATGCGTTCGGCAAGCTTGATCGCCTCGGCCTCCAATGCGTCAGCCTCCACAACGCGGTTGAAAAACCCCCACGCCTCGCCCTCAGCCGCACTCATGGCGCGCCCGGTGTAAAGTAGGTCGGCTGCTCGGCCCTGTCCGATGATCCGGGGCAGGATCGCGCACGCGCCCATATCACAGCCCGCAAGCCCGACGCGGTTGAACAGGAACGCTGTCTTGGCCTCAGGCGTGGCCAGCCGCAGGTCCGACGCCATCGCCATGATCGCACCGGCGCCTGCACAAACACCATCTACAGCGGCAATCACCGGCTTGCCGCAACCGATCATCGCCTTGACCAGATCGCCGGTCATGCGGGTGAAGGTCAGCAGTTCTTTCATGCTCATCCGCGTCAGGGGCCCGATGATGTCATGCACATCGCCGCCCGAGGAAAAGTTGCCACCATTGGGCAGGATCACGACGGCATGAATTTCATCGGAATAGACCAGCGCCCGGAACCAGTCGCGCAGTTCAGCGTAACTGTCGAAGATAAAGGGATTTTTCCGCTCGGGCCGGTCATGCGCGATGCGTGCAATACCGCCTGCGATTTCGCAGCGGAAATGCTGCGGCTTAGTCAGATCCATGTCTGGCCTCCTGAATCATGGCCTTTTTCAGCAGGCCCGTCAGTGTCTGGGTGTCGGTGTCCGTGAGTGGCGCGAGCAGTTCGTCAATCCACGCCTCGTGCTGTGCGGCGAGGTCGGCAAACGCAGCCTCGCCCTTGGGGGTCAACCGGGCCAGATTGGCGCGGCGGTCGCCGGGCACGGCCACACGCAGCGCCAGACCTTCTTCGACCAGACGGTCGACGATTCCGGTGACGTTCCCGTTCGACACTTTGAGGTAGCGGGACAGGTCGCTCATCTTCAGCCCGTCCCTGTGGCGGGCAAGGGCGGCCATCACGTCGAACCGGGGCAGGGTGGTGTCATGCCGGTCGCGCAACCGGCGGCGCAATTCGCCTTCGATGCCCGAGGACAGTTTCAGAAGCTGCAGCCAGAGGCGCAGGCGGGCCTTCGACACGGGTTCGGTCTGTAGGCTATGTTCGGGTTTCATACCTCGCCCCCTGACACGGACAATGCGTGGCCGTTGATCCCCGCAGCAGCGGGCGAGGCAAGGAAAATCGCGGTTCCCGCAATCTCGGACGGGGTGATCAGCCGCCCCTGCGGGTTGCCTGCGGCGACCTTTGCGGTCGCGGCCTCCCGGTCCAAATCGAACCGCTGCATCAGCCCGGTGATGGCCCCTTCCGCCAGATCGGTATCGGTGAAGCCCGGACAGATCGCGTTACAGGTGCCGCCGGTCTTTGCCACGTCCAGCGCGATGGAGCGCACGAGCCCCAGCACACCGTGCTTGGCGGCGGTGTAGGCCGGGACAGAGGCGTTGCCCTGCAAAGATGCGGTCGAGGCGATGGCGATCAGCCGTGCATCCGCTGGCCCCGTCCGCAATGCTTCGCGGAAGGTGAGGAACGTGCCGGTGAGGTTGACGGCAAGCGTGGCGTTCCAATCGTCAAGCGACAGCTTCGCCACCTTGCCGGATGCCCCCCAACCTGCATTGGCGATCACCACGTCGAACGGTGTGTCGAACAGAGCCGCGATGTCTGCCTCTGATGTCACATCGGCCTGACGGCAGGTGATGTCGCGCCCCTCGGCAGCGTCATGCAGAGGTTCTAGCCGGCGTCCTGCGATGGTCACCGCATCGCCGTGATCGGCAAAGGCATGGGCAATCGCCCGACCGATGCCCGTTCCGCCGCCGGTGACCAGAACCCGCCTCATGCCCGCACCGCCTCGGCCTCGCGCTCGGCCAGCCGCCACGCCTGATCGCGCCCGGCGAGATAGGGCAACGGCCAGTCCGTTGCCCCGCGGTCACCGCGCTTGGTCGCTTCGT
>NZ_JAEPMO010000031.1 GCF_017643905.1 Marivita sp. | reverse complement strand
TTGATCGAGGAACCGCCGCCCACGACCTTGCCCATCGGTAGGATCAGCGAACGGCCATTGACCGCATCCGAGGGCTCGGCGCTGTAATTCCAGTCCCGCTCGGAGCGGATGTTGGTGCCCCACATGAGCGGGTTCAGAACTGCGTCAAGCTGGTCGGTGCCGCCCGCCTCGAGGACAAGAACGCGCGCATCGCTTTCGGCGGCCAGCCGCCCTGCGACCACTGCCCCACCTGAGCCCGAGCCGATTACGATGTAATCATAGGTTCCCGCCAAAGCGCGCGCATTGTAGCGTTGCGTGATCGCCGCATCGCCCAACGTCTGGGCCCAGGCCAGCGCGCTGCCAAGTGTCGCCCCCGCCGCGACGGCCATCTGGATAAAGGCCCTTCGCCCGATCCTTCCATGGACTAGCCCCGCTTACAGGGCCATCAATCTGTCGCCCTGTTCGAGAGCCTTGGAAAACAATTTCATCGCGCACTCCTCCCCGAATGATTTTGAGAACTCGAGGGATTCAGGCAGGACGCGCTGCCAATATGTGCAAAATAATGCTTAACCCAAATCAAGGCCTGTTTGAGGCTACACTCTTATTTTACCGCAGTAGCACGAATTAAATCCATACGCGCCGTACTTTCCCCCGGCCAACCCAGCATGACTCAAGTATCAATTAGGCATAATATTGCATAATTTCGGATTAACCTGCCCTCGGCGGTCCGAGCGCCAGCGCGGTGTCCTGTTCCACGCCGATGCTTATCTTGAAGAGTCCACTTCCGTTTCATCGTCGGGCAAGGTTGCGCATGGCGGTGCCGGCAAGCCGGACACCTGGCGCGCCCAGCGGATGACAAAGTGCACAGAGGCCGCCGTTGTTTTTCATGGGCCCGGCGTCGTCAGGCAGACCCAAGAGCCGAGTGACCGAAAGGGTCTGAGCGGCCCATGCCCATTACCGGACGATGGCGGCAACACCACAACGACAGCGCCTTGAATGACCTTGCGCCTGCACGTCGCTAACGGCCACATCAAACACTCCCGACCAAGCATTCCAGCCCTTGATCGACGCCGGGCGATCCAAGTCGCACATGAGCCACCCCGTCGGAGCAAACATCGGAATTCTGTCTGACTGCCGCTGAGCGCATTCGTCCCAGCTGCAGCATATTGCGGTTGATCAACGGTCATGATGCGAGTTGCTCGAAGAGGCGGGCCACGGCTTCTGCACCGGGGTCTACGTGACCTTGAAGTTGATCGGCATTGATGTAAGACGCACGCCCCGCTTTTGCCCGCGTGATTGTCGCGGTATGGTCCGCGCCTTTTCTTGCAGCCGTCGCGGCTTTGGCAAGGTCGCTTGCATCCAGTTCGTCCAGCGCCGGTTTCAGTGCGTCTACCATCGTGCGGTCGCCCAGTTGCGCGCCGCCGATCCGTTGCATCCGGTCCAGACCCTCTTTCAGGGCCGCAACCATGCTGAGTCCGCTGGACGCTGCATCACCTGCCGCAGTGAAGAAGATCGCCAGAAGAACGCCGGACGACCCGCCCATCGTCTGTGTCAGTTCCTGACCGATTGCCCGGAAAAGCTGGGTATGATCGGCCAAGGGCAACCGGTCGAGTGCGCCAATCAAGGCGCGCGCGGCGCCTGCCAGCGTAGAGCCCGTGTCGCCATCCCCGGATTTCGCGTCCAGCGCATTCAGGTCTGCCTCGGCAGCTATCAGGATCTGGCAGCAGCGCGTCAGGAAGTCGGCCGTGGCCTTGTGCTGGGACGGGATCGGCTGGATCGGACGCAAACCGTCGGGAAGTTCAACGGTACGTACGGGTTTGATCGCTTTGCAACCCGGCCAAGCCGAGGGAGCGCAGGGTGCGCTGAGCCAGGCATGATCTTCGGCTTTGAGCGGAAAGACCGATACGGAGAAGCCGCGCATGTCCAGCGACGTCATCATCGCTGCCGGACCGACAATCAGCTTGAGGTTCTTTCCGATGGAGGATTTCACCAAGTCATTGGCGAGGATGGACATTTCCAATTCAGAGGCCCCGCCAAGATTGTTCAACAGGACGACATGGGGAACAGGATCCATCACCGCGGCCAATTTGGCCGTCACAGCCGCCATCGCCTGTTCGGCATTGTGATAGTCGACCTGAAGCACGCCTGCTTCGCCATGAATGCCAAGCCCAAGCTCTGCTTTGCCTGCACCGATGCGCTGTTCTTTCGGTGAGCCGGGCACCGTGCAGGTGTCCAGCGACATACCGATTGATTTCGTGCCCTTGATCACGCGTTCGGCCACGTTCGTGATATCGTCGAGCGACGCGCCGCTTTCGGCCATGGCGCCGGCGATCTTGTGAACGAACAGCGTTCCCGCAACGCCACGCGGCTGTGGCAGGTCGGGAAGCGCGATGTCATCATCGACGATCACCATGTTGACCTTCAGGCCAAAAGCGCGCGCGCGTTCCGCAGCCAGCCCGAAATTCAGCCGGTCGCCAGTATAGTTCTTGACGATCAGCAAGCAACCTGCCGGGCCGGTGACGGAGAGGATGCCCGCCAGCACTGCATCGACAGAAGGCGATGCGAAGACATCGCCGCAGACCGCGGCTGTCAACATGCCCTCGCCTACGAAACCGGCATGGGCCGGTTCGTGACCGGATCCGCCACCCGAGACCAACGCGACTTTGGACTTGTCCCAATCCGCACGCAGGACAACCCGAATATGCGGATAGCCGTCCAGCCGGGCGAGATCGCCGCCCGATGACTGGAGCAGGCCGTCAATGGCCTCGATGACCGTAGCTTCCTTGTTATTGATGAATTGGGCCATGATATCCTCCCTCAGGCCAGTCGCCCGCCGATGGCGTCGAAGTAGAATGGATTATTGGGGCGAATTTTCACGATATCGCCCGATTTCAGAGTCGTATGAGCTTCAGTGACTGTCACGATTTCATGTGACTTGAAGCTCAGATGAAGGCGGGTCTGGTCGCCCAGATGTTCGACACGGGCAACGGTGCTATCCTCCCCCTCGCCCTGCACGATCTGCTCGGGACGCAGGCCGATGCTTTTCGCCTTTGCCGGAGCACCGGCAAACACGTCGGCCGGCAGCACATTGATGCGCGGCTGGCCAAGACGGCTGGCCGCATAGATGCTGACCGGGTCTTCGTAGATCTGGCGCGGCGTGCCGAACTGCACCAGTCGGCCCTTGTCCAGAACGCCCACGTGGGTCGCCATGGTCATGGCTTCGATCTGATCGTGTGTGACGTAAAGCAGCGTTGCGCCACGATCCGCCTGGATCGACTTCAGCTCGATCCGCAGATCCGCCCGCAATTTGGCGTCCAGAGAACTCAGCGGCTCATCCATCAGGTAGACCGCCGGGTTGCGTACCAAGGCCCGGCCAATCGACACGCGCTGCATCTCACCGCCCGACAGGGCGGTCGCCTTGTTCTCAAGCTTATGAGAGATTTGCAGGACTTCCGCAATCTCGCCCACCTTGCGATCAATCTCGGACTGAGGGGTCTTCAGGATTGGGGATCTCAGCGGAAATTCCAGATTCTGCCGGACGGTCAGATGCGGATAAAGCGAATACTGCTGGAACACCATCGCCACGTCGCGCTGAGCGGGTGACAACCCGGCCATGTCGCGCCCACCGATGCTCACCTGCCCACGGTCGGGTTTGTCCAACCCGGACACCATGCGCAACGTCGTTGTCTTTCCCGCCCCGGTCGGCCCCAGCAGAACAACAAAAGAGCCATCGGGCACCGTCATCGATACATCTTCGAGGGCGACATTCGTGCCAAAGGACTTGGTGACGCCTGTCAGGGTTACCTCAGCCATGGATCAGCACTCCTTCATTGGCGCGGGACCGCAGGGCGCGCCCCTGCGCGTTCTCGAACAGCGTAACGGTACGGGCATCGAACGACAGACCCGTGGTCTGGCCTTCGGTGATCTTGTCAGAGCTGGCCACCCGCGCCTTGAGTACACCGTTCGGGGTATCGAGCGTCACGATCTGCGTGGTTCCAAGGTATTCGGTCGCCACGATCCGCCCTCTGTAGCTGGCATTATCGTCCAGCTTTATGTGCTCCGGTCGCACGCCAAGCGACAAAGCTCCTTCGGCACCGTCGATGCTTGGGGGGATCTTGACCGCGACATCCCCCAGATACACCTCGTCTTGTCCTGCGCCGATCCTTCCATTGAAATCGAGGAAGTTCATCGGCGGCGACCCTATGAACTGCGCCACGAATTTGGTGGCAGGCCAGTCGTAGATATCCTGCGGGACGCCAAATTGCTCCACGACGCCATGGTTCATTACGACGATCTTGTCGCCCATCTGCATGGCCTCAAGCTGATCATGAGTCACGTAGACGGTTGTGGCCCCCATCCGGTCATGCAGGGCGCGGAGCTCTTCGGACATGTGCTCGCGAAACTCGGCATCAAGCGCACCAAGCGGTTCGTCCATGAAGAACGCCTTGGGATCACGCACGATCGCCCGGCCCAGCGCAACACGCTGACGGTCGCCACCGGACAGACCGCCGACGGGCCGGTCAAGAATATCGGTGATGCCAAGAATCTCGGCGACATCACCCACCTTTGCTTTGATCTGCGCGCGCGGCATGCCCTGGCTCTTGAGCGGATAGCTGATGTTGCCGCGCACGTTCATATGCGGGTACAGCGCGAACATCTGAAAGACGAAGGCGATGTCACGCTGACTTGCCGGTTTCTGGCCGACCTCTTCGCCATCGATGTAGATCTGGCCGCTGGTCGGAAGCTCGAGTCCCGCCATCATCCGCAATGTCGTGGTCTTGCCGCAGCCCGATGGCCCCAGAAGCATGAAGAATTCGCCATCCTCGATGGTAAAGGTCGATGATTGCACCGCCGTGAACGCCCCGAATTCCTTGCGCACGTTCTCAATTCTGATTTGTGCCATGGGTTACTCCGGGAAGTGGCTGACGATGATGAATATCACCGTGCCGATAAGGGTGATCAGGAAAGACCAGCTGTAGAGCGTGATCGCAAAGGGCTGCATCAGCATGACAACCCCGAGCGCAATCAGGATTGACGCCAGCATTTCCCACGGGCCACGGCGGAACCGCAGCAGTCCTGAGATGAAGTTGCTCATTTGCGCACCGCTCCGAAGGTGATCCCGCGCAACAGGTGCTTGCGCAGCAGGATGGTGAAGACCATGACCGGCACAAGGAAGATCGTGGCACCGGCGGCGACGGCGGGCCAGTCCTTGCCCGAAGTGCCGATGATCGTTGGGATGAACGGCGGCGCTGTCTGGGCCGTCCCGGACGTCAGAAGGACCGCAAAGGCGTATTCGTTCCACGCAAAGATCAGGCAGAAGATCGCAGTCGAGGCGATGCCCGTGGCCGCTTGCGGCAGCACCACCTTGTAGAAAGCCTGAAAGCGTGTGTAGCCGTCGATAAGCGCCGCTTCTTCGTATTCCACGGGAATTTCGTCGATGAACCCCTTGAGCAGCCAGACCGACAGCGACAGGTTCACCGCAGTGTAGAGCAGGATCATCCCAAGATGCGTATCGCTCAGGCCCAGTTGTCGAAACATCAGAAAGATCGGGATCGCAACAGCGATGGGTGGCATCATCCGCGTCGACAGGATGAAGAACAGCAGATCGTCCTTCAGCGGCACGCGGAACCGGCTGAACGCATAGGCCGCAGCAGTGCCCAAGAGCATGCACAGCGCAGTTGAACCGAACCCAATGATGACCGAGTTCATGAACCGTTCGCCATAGCGCGACGGGCCGGTGATGACCGTGCCCTGATCGCGGGCGATCTGGTCGTACCATGTCTGCGGCTCGCCCGCTGCGTCTAGCATGTCCTGTGTGGCGCGGGTGCGGTCGGTGAAGAGGTTGACGTAGCCTTCAAGCGTCGGCTCGAACACCACTTTCGGCGGGTAAGCAATGGAATCCGGGCCGGATTTGAAGCCGGTGGCAATGATCCACAAAAGCGGTGCGATGGTGATCAGCGCGTAGCCGATGACAAGGATGCCAGCGAACCACTTGGTCCCGTTGCTGGGTTCTGTGACGGAAAAGCTCATCTTTCTTTCACCTTGTTCAGCGCTTTGACGTAGATCGAGGCGAGGCCAAAGACGGTGACAAACAGGATTACCGCGTAGGCCGAGGAATAGCCCGTGCGCCACTTCTCAAACGCTTCCCGCTTGAGGTCGATCGAGGTCAGGGTCGTGGTGTTGCCTGGACCTCCGCCTGTGAGCTGCACGACAAGGTCAAACATCTTGAAATTCTCGATCCCCCGGAAAAGAACGGCGAGCATCAGGAAGGGCAGTACCATGGGAACGGTGATGGTCCAGAATTGGCGCCATTTGCTGGCGCGGTCACATTCCGCTGCTTCGTAGATGCTGTCCGGGATCGACCTGAGACCAGCAAGACAGATCAGCATCACAAATGGCGTCCACATCCACGTGTCGGCGATGATAATCGCCCACGGTGCAAGATGTACGTCGCCAATCATCGAAAAGCTTGCAGGATCGGCACCAGTGACAAAGGCAACCACGTAGTTGAACAATCCGATCTGCGGCTGGTAGAGAAATGTCCAGAAATTCCCGACCACGGCGGGCGAGAGCATCATCGGAAAGACGATGATCGTCGTCCAGAGGTCGTTGCCCCGAAACTTCTTGTTGATCAGGAAGGCCAGCGCGAACCCGATCAGCACCTGCAGGACAATCGTCCAGATCAGGAAATGCGCGGTGGCTTGCATCGTCGCCCAGATATCCGGGTCCGACAGGATGCGTTCGTAATTCTGCAGACCGACCCATTCCACCTCACGGTTCGGACGGTTCACCCGGTAATCGGTAAAGCTTAGCCGGATCGTCCAGATCAGCGGAAAGATGTTGACCGCCAGCAACAGGAAGATCGTGGGTGCCACGAAGATCCAGGCGATTGTGCGATCCGACAGGCCACGAATGCGTCGCGCCATGGACTCGGGCGTTGCCTGTGCGACCTTGTGGATGGGTGTGTCAGTCATTGTTCTGCCCCAACACGCGAAGTCTTGCACCCCGCGCCAAAGTTATGGTTAAACGGCCCTTGGCGACCGGAAAAGTCGCCAAGGGCGTTCGGGACGTCACGCGCCCCTGGAGGGAGAAGCGTCAGAGCTTGCCTTCGTCCTCGAAGACTTCGATCCAATCACGAACCAAGCCATCCAGAGCGTCCTGAGCGGTGCCCTCGCCTGCAATGACATAGTTGTGGATACGTTCCTGCATCGGCAGCAGAAGATCGGCATAGGCCGGTTCCGCCCAGAAGTCCTTCACGATGGCCATGCTGTCGAGGAAGGTCTGTGCGTAAGGCTGGCTGCTGGCAAAACCGGGGTCTTCGACCACAGCACGCAGGGCCGAATAGCCGCCCAGTTCCCACCAACGGGCCTGGATTTCCGGCTGTGCAAACCACTGGATATATTCCAGCGCCGCATCCTGCTTGTCGGAATAGGCAACGACCGAAATCCCCTGACCGCCAAGCTGAGCGAACTGGCCTGCGGGGCCTGTGGGGTTCGGGAAATACCCAGACTTGCCGCCACCGACGTTCGGGTCAGCCTCGACGCCCGGCCAGATGAACGCAAAGTTCATCTGCAACGCGACCTGGCCAGACCGATAGGCGTCGATATTTTCGCCCATGTACCAGTTGGACGATCCCGGAGGTGTCGCGGTGTCATAGAGCTCCTTGTAGAACTCTAGGCCTGCAACCGCGCCTGCCGAGTTTACGAAACCTTCCAGATCGTATGGCTTTTCAGGGTTTTCATAAAGGAAACCATAGTTGTAGAGGGCGTTGGTCACGCCCATCGTGATCCCTTCGGACCCCCGCTCGGTGTAGATTGCGGCACCATAAACGGTGGTGCCGTCGATGTCTCGGCCTTGGAAAAACTGAGCGATGTCCTTCAGTTCTTCCAGCGTGGTCGGAACGCCAAGGTCACGCCCGTACTTGTCTTTGAATTCCGCTGCGATTTCAGGACGTTCAAACCAATCCTTGCGGTAGGTCCAACCAACCACGTCGCCGAAAGCGGGCAGCGCCCAATAGTTCGGCGTGTTCTTGGGCCATTCGGAATACCCGGTGACGGTTGCGGGAATGAAATCGGCCATGTCGATGCCATTGGCGTCGAAGAAGTCATTCAGCTTCACGTAGTGACCGTTCTCAGCGCCCGCCCCGATCCACTGGCTGTCACCGATCATCAGGTCGCAGAGCTTGCCGCCAGAGTTCAGTTCGTTCAGCATCCGGTCTGCGAAATTCGGCCATGGCACGAATTCAAAGCTCATATTATGACCCGACTGCGCTTCGAAGTCTTTCGACAGCTCGACCAGCGCATTCGCAGGGTCCCACGCCGCCCAACACAGCGTCAGGTCTTCTGCCGCAGCCGAGGTTGCAGCCCCGCCCGCGATCAATGCCGAAACGGCAGCCGTCATCAAGTGTTTGGTATTCATTTAGATAGCCTCCCAGTTACGCTGCCGCAGCCCTCCTGCCGCGACTCGACTGATCACTAGGCTTAATTGAGGTACGCACCTCAGATCAACACGTTTCTGAGGTGCGTACCTCATTTAGGGCTTGTCCACACTCTGCAAGTCTGCAACAAACCTCAAGAAAACAACGGAAATATCGAGAAAACGGCCTCATGCGTCCGACCACAAAAGACCTTGCGAAAGCCGCTGGCGTGAGCCTGGCAACAGTCGATCGCGTGTTGAATGGCCGCTCTGGCGTCCGCAAGAAAACCATTGCCACCGTCAATGACGCGATCAAGAGAATCGGCTTTGAACGCAACCAGATCGCAGCCACTTTGGCGCGGCAGCGGGCCTATCGCTTTGCCTTTGCCGTGCCCCGGTCCGGCGGAGAATTCCTTGACGAAATCATTGAACGCATCCGCGAGTTTGACCGGGTTGGCCGAGCCGAGATGATCGAGACCGAGGTGATCCGCATTGATGACCGCGATCCACACGAAGCCGCCCGCACCCTTGGTCGTCTGTCACCAGACAAAATCGACGGGATTGCTATTATGGCGCCCGAGACGCCTCAAATCCGTGACGCGCTTCACCGAATGCGCGAGCGCGGGATCGAGACGATTCCCTTTGTTGCCAATCAGCAGGAAGACGGCTTTGTGGGCATTGACAACCGCGCCGCCGGGGCGACGGCTGGCCGCCTGATGGGACGGTTCCTTGGACAAAGGCAGGGCACTGTCATCGCTCTGACCGAGACCACCCAATCCCGCGACAGCCTTGAACGGCGCCTTGGCTTTGATGGGGTCGTCAACCGCGATTATACCAATCTGCGCGTCCTCCCTACCCTTGAAACGCACGGGGATCCGGGACGCACCCGACATGTACTGCGCAACGCTTTGGACGCACACGATGACGTCGTAGGGCTTTACATCATGGGGGCAGAGGCACGCACTCCGATCGAAGTCGGAGGCCAATTGAATGCAATCAATCGCCTTGTTGTTATCGCCCATGAGCGCACCCTCTCGACCGAAGCCGCGCTGCGGAGCGGTGAAATCGACGCCGTGATCCATCAGGATCCGGGTCACCTTGTACGTAGTGCCGTCCGAATTCTGAGGGCGAAATGCGAGAACAGAAGCACCCTCGCCTCGCAGGAACGCATCAGAATAGAAATCCTTATCGCAGAAAATCTGTGACGCGGGTTAGCCGGGACAACACAGTCGTCTCTCGGCAGCAGAAGTGCGCGGTGAAACAGCGATCACAAGTTCAAAAACCGGTGCTGTCCTCACTTCGGCGCGCGCGCAACCACGATCATCTCTACGCGCATTCCGGGACGCGCAAGAGCCACACCGCAGGTTGCCCGGGCCGGTGGGTTGGCGAGATCGACCCACGCGTCCCAAACCGCATTCATACCTTGAAAATCCGACAGATCGCTGAGCCAGACTTGAACCGACGCGATGTCGGCCTTGCTGCCACCCAGTTCGGCCATCACCGCGTCGATATTGTCCAACACTTCCCGAGTCTGTTTCGCGATGTCGCCCGTCAGATCATCGGGGATCTGACCCGCAAGGAACACGATATCCCCGATGCGGACCGCTTCGCTCATGCGACTCCCCGGGTGCAACCTTTGAACCGTCATTCGCCTAATCTCCTGTTTCAGTCGTTGTCACCTATCGCGGCGCCGGCCCCCGCGCGTGAGACCTCGGACGTCGGCACCGTGATGCGCAAAGCGAATGAATTGAGTTCACCCAACGTTTCCGCAGACACCATAAGTGGTTCCCATTGTGTCGAGGTGTCATCCGGAACGGGGCCTTCGACCTCGAGCGCGGCGTCCAGCCGCGTCTCTTGCTCAAGTGCAGCCGCATCACCGAACATCCCGCCATCCGCGGTCAACAGAACCGCGCCGCGGGACCAGACCAGCCGCAGGCCCTCGCGCCGGGTCCGAGCGAAGTCAGCCAAGAATGGCAACAGAAGGACCGGATGATCGACCGGGCCGACCCGAACGGCGGTTTCGACCAGCGACGTCTCAGGAAGCCTTGCATGATCGCACAACGCTGCCCCAAGCGCGATTGGGCATAGACCCCCGCCATCCGCTGCCCGAAATCGTCCAGGCGCAATCACCGGACATATCTCACGCCAAGAGCGGCCCTGCCCCACCCAAAGCTGGGCCAATAAGGCACCGGGTCCGTCCAGACCGCGCGTTGCCAGCCAGGCGGCAGCAAAGCCCGCCTCCTCGGCCAGTCCCCAACTCATCCCAGCGCCACGCGCGGCTTTAAGGCACAACTGCTCGATCTCGTTCTGCGAAAGCCGTGCGCCGTTGGTGGTGGGCACGGGTGACCCGGAACGGGTCGGATCGTTGGCTTCGACAGCCTCTTGCTGCTCTGCGGTCATGGCCAGCCTTCCGGGGACATGTCCGAAGGATATGGCAGCCCCTGAAACAGGCTGATCCGCACCCATTTGTCGGACCGTGGGTCGAAACGGCTGGCACCGAAGAAGGCCAGCTTGCAGCGCATCAGATCGATCGGCAGCATCTGTTCAGCGATCAGGTTGTCCTGCACCTCGGCATAGGGATAGCGGTGAAGGATTTGTACCCGCCTCGCCATGAACCGATGCTCGGGATGGGCCAGCAGGAATGCCGCCAATGCGACATCGCCGGGCCAGGCTGCCAGTGCCGAATGAAGGTCTTGCGCCAGCCGAGCTATGCACAACGGTTGCTCGAGCGACGCGCCGTCCTCCTCGAACCGATTGCCCAGCCGTGGTTCCAGCTTTTCCTCGGAGACGTACCAGAACCGCGCAACGTTTTCTGGCTGATCGAAATCAATGCCCAGCACCCAATCGTAGTGGTCTCTCAGGCTGGCAGACAGTGTCGCTACGGTCATGGCACCATCCAGCCGGAACGAAGCTCCTTCGTCCGCCGTCATGCAATCGGCCAGCCCGTCGACAAGATCACCATTTGGCTCAAGCATCAGCGCGATCAACGCCTCCTGTCCTTCCAGCGACAATGCGGTCTCGCCCCAGTGCCAGAGCGCGTCCCAGGGCTTTTGCGAATTCCGTTCAGGCCAGGTCGAGATCCGGTCGGCGAGACTAGAAAGGTCATCTCGCAAGGCGGCGAGTTTCTCGATCTGGATCGGATGGCTTGACTGCCACAGCTCGGCATTCTCTCTCGCTTCCCCAAGGGCCGTACGGAAACCGGCCACCGCTTCGGCACTTGCCCCATCTTGCGATCGGACGCGCGCAAGTGCCTCTTCGCGCGCCATCATCCAGTTGTTCAACAACACGGGGTGGCGCACCAGGAACGGGGCCATACCGAGCCCGGTGGAATTGCCGACACCCAGCCCTTTCTTGATGGCAGAATCCAGCCGCACCGCTGCGGCTCCGCCGCGAACGAAGGCCAAGTGTTCCGCGATGTCTACAGTGAATTGGCGTGTCAGCCAGACCGACAGCATCTCGGCCTGAAAGGGTGCGCTAAGTTCAGGTCTATCCGCAATGGCGGCGCGGTCGGCGGCACCGAACTTGCCAGAACCATAAACGGCTGTGGTCCGCATCAGGTATCCGACCGCCTCGACCTCGGCCATGTCGGGCTGCAACCCTTTGGCAAGCCGTTCGATGACATGGCCGAACAGCCGCACCGAGCGGTTTGCACGGCTCAGCGTCAGTTCCAGAGGGCTGACGCGACCGGCTTCCTGGAGTGGAACGTTGGCCTGCAAGCGGTCCAGATCAGCGGATGTGGGTTCCCCGTCGAAGAGAGCGAAGGTTGCATCCCAGGCTGTGGCGATCACACGGTCCGAGCGCATCTCGTCAGGCAGATCATGCGCGAATGCCACCAACGAGTATGTTCGATCCGGCCCAGTGGCGCGATAGACGGCGCGTCCGACGCCTGTTGCGTCGATCTCCCAGACCGGCCGGTCGAACGTCCACCCTTCCTCGATCACCCGACGCAGGAGGTTTCGAAGGAACGACAGGCGCGTCGGGTGCGCGCTGCCCATCCGTGCCAACCGCATCACTTCCGACGGCGGACGGCGGAACGCTGCGGCCTCGGGCATCGGGTTCAGGGAAGCGCAATCCATGGTGTCCTCGCGGGTCATCGGTCCATGGCGCGGCCGGTTTTGGTCCGCCCGCGCCTATTGAACTATGATCAGGCTTTCTTGCCCAGCATCAACGTGATGCGCAATGCATCCCAAAGCGACGGTAGCAGCACCAGCGACACGGGAACCGCCGTTACCACGATAAAGCTTTGCAGCTTGCCGATGCCGCCCGACCCGGTCGA
Organism: Marivita sp.; assembly: GCF_017643905.1. Classification (GTDB taxonomy): domain Bacteria; phylum Pseudomonadota; class Alphaproteobacteria; order Rhodobacterales; family Rhodobacteraceae; genus Marivita. The sequence continues at coordinate 21,040 of NZ_JAEPMO010000031.1, read as the reverse complement.
GATCAGGATCAGTGCCATCACCGCCATTGCAAGCCCCCAGAAGGCACGCAGCGCAGTCGAAGGATTGTCGTCAGACATGGACGTTGCGATCACGTAACTCATCGAGTCGCTTGTGGTGGCGACGAAGATCATCGTTAGCACAAGAAACAGCAGCGACAGCAAAAAGCCCAGCGGCATGGCCTGAGTGATGGCCAACAGTCCAGCCGGCAGGTTGAAGCCTTCGAACGGTCCTGAAATGACGCCTGCGGTTGCCTGCGCGAGTCCAATGCCAGTACCACCAATGAGGGTGAACCAGAAATTGGTGACGATAGGCGCAACGATGGACAGCATCAGGATGATGGACCGGATCGACCTGCCCCGGCTGACACGAGCGATGAAGATCGCCATCAGCGGACCGTACCCCATGAACCAGCCCCAGAAGAACACTGTCCACCAGCCCAGCCAGCCCGGTTCGCCGAACAAGCCCGCTTCGCCGCGATACATCGCCATGTCAAAGAAGTTCGACAGGTAAACGCCCATGCCCCCGGCAAAGCCGTCAAAGATGAAGAAAGTCGGACCGGCGATAAGCATGAAAGCCAGCAGGACGAAAGCCAGGATCACATTGATCTTTGACAAAAGCTGGATGCCTTTCGACAGACCGGAAATCGCCGAAACGGTGTAAAGGCTGGCCAGCGCCAGGATCACGACAGTCTGGGTGGCGAAGGTGTCCGGTATGCCGAAGAGCGCGTTCAGTCCGTAGGACATCTGCAATCCCAGAAAGCCGATCGGACCGACGGTGCCTGCGACCACCGCAATGATGCATGACGCATCCGCGATCAGGCCAATCGGACCGTTGATCGCCTTGTCACCGAACACCGGATAGAGAAGTGTGCGCGGCGCCAGGGGCAGACCCTTGTCATAGTGGTAATGCATCAACATCACCGTGGTCAGCGACCCCAGGATCGCCCAGGCAAGAAAGCCCCAATGCAAAAAGCTTTGCGCCAGCGCCGCGTGGGTCTGCGCCTGAGGGTCACCGCTCAGATCACCAAAGAGCGGCGGAGTGGAGAGATAATGCGCAATCGGCTCGCCCGCAGCCCAGAAGACGCCGCCGCCTGCCAGAAGCGTGCACATGATCATGGAGCCCCATTGGAACACCGTGAATTCTGGTGTGGCCAGATTGCCCATTCGGGTCTTCGCACCGGGCAAAACGCATAGCACAAGACCGATCAGGAACGTGGCCAGCAGCAGCACCTGCCAATAGAGGCCGAAATACTTGGCCGAGACGTTAAAGCCCCAATCGACCATGCGCGACAGCAGGTCGATATCGTAGAGAGCCAGCGCACAGAACAGGGCGATAAAGCCACCGGTTACCGCGAACAGGGGTTTATCCACCCGTCCAAAATCGGCGGTAGGCGCTCTGGTTTCAGTCGTTTCGGTCATTTTGGTCCTCCCCAAAAAAGATCTTCCCGCCTCCCGTGCGGGTGGTCATTCCGCGCCGCGCGCGGTCGCGTCGCCCGTTGCAGGGACACCGCTGAAACTTGTCTCGAAGAAACGCAGCCAGTTTTCGCCCATGACCGCGTCCACATCTGCATCGCTTATCCCAACGGCACGCAAGCCAGCGCGGATGTTCCCGAAATCCCGGTTGTCGACGAACCACTTGGGCATTTCAGGAAAACCCGGCGCCGCAGCGCTGCCCTCGCCATAGTCGATCCGCTTGGTCCAGCGACCGACGCGCATCCATTCGACAATGCTGTCAGGTTGATCCTGGCAAAGATCAGTGCCAATCCCGATCTGGTTGATGCCCATCACGTCGGCAGTCCGCGCGATCATCTCGCAGAAGTCCTGCAGCGTGCAACCGCTGCCCCCCTTCAGGTGATGCGGATAGACCGAAAAACCCAGCATCCCGCCGGTTTCCCCCAAGGCCTTCAGCACGGTGTCGGACTTGTTGCGCAAGGCCGCGTGCCAGTTGGCGGGATTTGCATGGGTGATCGCAATGGGGCGGGTCGAGTGTTCGATCGCCTCAAGGGTCGAGCGTTCGCCGGAATGGCTCATGTCCACGACCATTCCGACCCGGTTCATTTCGGCCACAACCTCGCGGCCCATGCGCGTCAGCCCTGCGTCGTCATCCTCATAGCAGCCCGTCGCCAGCAGCGACTGGTTGTTGTAGGTCAGTTGCATGAAGCGCAGACCCAGCGTGTGCAGGATCTCGACCAATCCGATATCGTCCTCGATACAGGACGGGTTTTGCGAACCAAAAAAGATCGCCGTACGACCGGTCTCTTGCGCCAGTTTGACGTCCGCGGCTGTGCGGCCCTGGAAGATCAGGTCTGGGAACTGTTCGAACCAGCGGTTCCAGCGTTCGATCTGCAGCACCGTCTCGCGGAACGTTTCGTGGTAGGTGATGGTGACATGCACAGCGTCCACACCGCCCGCGCGCATCTGTCGGAAGATTTCTTCGGACCAGTTGGCATATTGCAGGCCGTCGATCAGCACGCTCATGTCGGCTCGCCCGCCGCGACATAGGCGGTCTTCACGGATGTGTAGAACTCTGCGGCATAGGTGCCCTGCTCGCGCGGGCCGTAAGAGGACGCACCGCGCCCTCCGAAGGGGACATGATAATCGGTACCCGCCGTCGGCAGGTTCACCATCACACAGCCGGCCCGCATGTTGGCGCGGAAGTGGCTCGCACGCGCAAGACTGCGGGTCATGATCCCGGCAGTCAGGCCGAACGCGCTGTCGTTGGCAATGGCCAGCGCCTCGTCATAGCTATCGGCCTTCATCACACAAGTGATCGGCGCAAACATTTCCTCGCGGTTGATCCGCATGTCGTTGGTTGTGCCCGCGAAAATGGCGGGGGCCATGTAGTAGCCCTCGGTCCCGCACTCCAGGCGCTCTCCACCAGTCAGCAATTCCGCGCCTTCGCTTTTGCCGATATCGATATAGTCGAGGTTTTGCTTCAGTTGATCTTCACTGACCACGGGACCCAACTGTGTACCGTCTTCCAGAGCATGACCGACCTTCAGCGCCTCGGTCGCCGTCACCAGCTTTTCGACGAAGGCATCATGGATCGATGCATGGACGATCAGGCGCGAGGCGGCGGTGCATTTCTGGCCTGTCCCGCCGAAGGCCGCTCCGCAAGCATTTGCGACCGCGAGATCAAGATCGGCGTCGTCCATGATGACCATGGGGTTTTTCGACCCCATCTCCATCTGCACCTTCGTCATGTTCTCGATGGCCGAAGCGGCGATACCGCGCCCAACGGGGACAGAACCGGTAAAGCTGATCGCCGCCACGTCGCGGCTCTCCACAAGTCGCTGGCCAACATCGCGGCCCGGACCCGCGACAAGATTGAAAAGCCCTGCAGGAATATCCTGCTTGGCAATGATCTCGGTCAGGGCCACCGCGCTGGCCGGGGTCAGGTTCGCGGGTTTCCAGACCACCGAATTGCCGAAGGCAAGTGCTGGGGCGATCTTCCAAGCAGGCGTAGCCACCGGGAAATTCCAGGGCGAGATGATCGCCACCACACCCACCGGCTCGCGGCGCACGTCGATCTCGACCCCGGGTCGGACACTTTCGGCCAGATCACCCTGATTTCGGAGACACTCACCCGCGAAATAGGTAAAGAACTGCCCGGCGCGATAGACTTCGCCTTTGCCTTCGGCCAGCGGCTTGCCTTCCTCGCGGGCAATGATGCGACCAATCTCTGCGGCGCGAGCCATCAACTCGGTCCCGATCGCCATCAGCACGTCGTGGCGTTTCTGGATGCCCGCTGCCCACCAAGCCACCTGCGCACGTTTGGCAGCGTGCAACGCTTCATCCAGCTGATCAGCCCCGGCCTGAGCATAGAGCCCGATCAAATCCGACACATCCGACGGGTTTCGATTTTCAAGCTGGCTTACGCCGGAGTCCCAGCGGCCATCAATATAGAGTCCGGTCTGCATCGCTCATCCTCGTCCTGCTTGACATCAGTCCTAAACGAGGAGAGGTATTTCAGGCAATCTTGAAGATCTGAACGCAACTTCAGGAAACCTGAAATGGCTATCAAGCTTGAAATGCTTCGCACTTTCCGGATCGTCGCCGAGCAGGGATCCCTTATCGCGGCCTCCTCGCTGCTCGCCCGAACGCCCTCAGCCGTGTCGATGACGCTCGCCCAATTGGAGGCCGACATAGGCGCGCCCCTCTTTGAGACCGACCGCAAGAACCGGCTGACGCCGCTCGGTCAGCTCGTATTGGAGGAAAGCAGCCGTGCCACGGATGCATTTTCCCGCAGCATCGAGGCCATCGGAAGACACGCAATCTCTACCGCGGGCACCGTCCGAATTGCAGCTGTGCCCTCGGCGACGATTGCCGTCTTACCCGAGGTGATCGCCGCGTTCCGCCGCATCCGCCCGGACGTGAGGCTCGAAATCAGCGACCTGGACAGCGCGGCGGTGCGCCAACGGGTCAAACTCGACGCCGCCGATATCGGTATCCTGTCGGCGACACCGGACGATCCGGCAAACGGCAATCTTATCCTCGAAGACGACCTTGGTATTGTCTGTCGGAAGGATGGCCAGATCTCGCGGGCGATTGCGGACGGCTGCGCTCTTTCGTGGGACCTGCTCGAGCGGGAACCTCTCATCGCAAACCCGCTTTGCCACCTTGTCGACCATCCACGCGTGACAGAGCTTTTGGAGGCCTGCAATCTGGAGGCCCGCAACACAACCGCTCTGCTCTCCTTTGTACGCGCGGGTCTCGGGGCCACGATCCTGCCGCGCGGTGCATTGCAACATCAACCCGAAGAGCTGGCCTTTCTCATGCCGCGAGACCCGGAGACCCGTCGGCAATTACGCAAAATTCGCTCCGATGACCGCCATTTGGGCCCCGCAGCCGAAGCATTCTGGAATGCGCTTTAGGGTTCCATATCGAGACACAGGTCTTGCAAACGTGCTTGCTGTTGCCCGGTTTGATCAAAGTCGTCCGGCGAACGCCATTGTAGGGGCGCCGATTTGCGTGAAGGCTACGCGCTGCGAAGAAAAGAAATACAAGCGATGTCTCGCTGCCACTTGTCGTGAACCATTGCATTTCGCCATGTGCCCTCACCCGCGCACTACCGCGTCAAGGCCAACAGTGTCACACGGCTTCAATGGCCACTGCAATCCCCTGTCCTACACCGATGCACATAGTCGACAGCGCGCGTTTGCCGCGTGTGACCTGCAACTCCAACACCGCAGAGCCGACAATCCGCGCGCCTGACATGCCCAGCGGATGACCAAGCGCGATTGCACCACCATTGGGGTTCACTCGGGGATCGTCATCCGCAATGCCCAGATCTCGCAAGGTGGCAAGGCCTTGGCTGGCAAAGGCCTCGTTCAGCTCGATCACGTCAAAGTCGGATTGCGACAGACCCAACCGTGCCATCAGCTTTTTCGAGGCAGGCGCCGGCCCGAACCCCATGATCCGTGGCGGCACACCAGCGGTCGCTCCGCCCAAGACCCGCGCAATCGGCGTCAGACCGTTTGCGTTGGCCGCCGCCTCAGACGCGAGGATGAGTGCCGCGGCGCCATCGTTGACGCCCGAGGCATTTCCCGCCGTGACCGACCCGCCTTCGCGGAAAGGCGCAGGCAACTTTGCGAGAGCCTCGAGCGTCGTTTCCGGACGCGGGTGTTCGTCAGTGTCGACGATCCGGGGGGCTCCCTTTCGCTGCGGGATGCTGACCGGTGTGATCTCCTGCGCCAGCCGACCGTTTTGCATTGCGATCCCAGCCTTATGCTGGGACCTAAGCGCAAAAGCGTCCTGATCCTCGCGGCTTACAGAGAAATCTTCAGCGACGTTCTCAGCTGTCTCGGGCATCGAATCGATGCCGTATTGCGCTTTGATCAGAGGATTGACGAAGCGCCAGCCAATGGTTGTGTCGTAGATTGACGCGCTGCGCGAAAAGGCACTGTCGGCCTTGGGCATCACGAAGGGCGCGCGCGACATGCTCTCAACACCACCCGCAATCATCAGCTCGGTCTCCCCTGCGCGGATGGCCCGCGCCGCCGTGATCACCGCATCCATGCCCGACCCGCAAAGCCGGTTCATCGTCGTGCCGGGTACCGTTTCAGGCAGACCCGCCAGCAGCAGCGACATGCGCGCAACATTGCGGTTGTCTTCACCTGCCTGATTGGCGCAGCCATAGATCACCTCGTCCACCGACGCCCAATCAACACCCTGGTTGCGCTCCATCAAGGTGCGCATAGGCACCGCCCCCAGATCATCCGGCCGGACTGATGACAATGCACCACCGTAACGCCCTATGGGGGTTCGGATGTAATCGCAGATGTAAACGTCACGCATCGCCGGACTTCCTTCTATCAATTTCTTTCCGCTCGGCCCGCAACAGCGCCAGCATATCCTCGACCGAGCCGCTCGGGGCTTTTGGACCTGCAGAGGTGGATACGGCAGCCACCATAGCTTTGATCCGCTTCATTGGTTGGCCGGAAGCCCACCAAATCGGCCCCCCGGTCCAACGAGGAAAGCCATAACCGTGAACAAGTGTCACGTCGATATCGCCAGAGCGCTGCGCCACGCCCTTCTCAAGAACCAAAGCGGCTTCATTGAGGATCGCACCCAGCAGTCGGTCCTGAATGTCTTCAACTGAGAACACATGGTGCGTGATACCCTTGGAGGCGCGGGCCTCGTCAATGATCGCTGCGTCTGACGGATGCGCTTCGCCGGTATCGTAATCGTAACAGCCGCCGTTCGTCTTGCGGTCGAACCGGCCCGCTTCGCAGAGCCTGTCCGATATCTCGACATAGCGCGTGGCGGGATCGCGGGTTGCCGCCTGCCATTTGCGCATGTTCCAGGCAATGTCGAGACCAGACATATCCCCCACTGCAAACGGGCCCATGGCAAAACCAAACTCCGTCGCAGCAGTATCAACGTCTTGGGGGGTTGCGCCCTCTTCGATCAGGAATTCGGCATGCCGCCGATACGCGGCGTAGATGCGGTTGCCGATGAAGCCCTCGGCCACCCGCGCCACCACGGGCTGCTTTCCTAGCTTCTTTGCCAAATTCAGTGCCGTCGCCAATGTGTCAGCGGACGTGTCGTTGGTGCGCACAACTTCAAGAAACTTCATGATATCGGCAGGGCTGAAGAAATGCAGGCCGAGCACATTCTCAGCGCGCGATGTGACGGCAGCCATCTCGTCGATGTCGAGGTAAGACGTATTTGTCGCGAGGATCGCGCCGGGTTTCAGGATGGCATCCAACGCGCCGAAGAGCTCTTTCTTCACGGCCATGTCTTTAAAAACGGCTTCAAGCACCAGATCGCAACCCAAGGCCAGTTCGAACCCACCACCAAGAGCCGCACCATGGATCGCAGCGCATACCGGATGTGGGCAATCCTCAATCGCCTAGATCACTTGCGGCAGTTCCGGGGGCACCAGCGGAGCGCCAAATTCCTTGATGTCCGATCCGGCCATGAAACTGCGACCTGCCCCAATGATGATGACACCCTGGAGGTCCATTTTCGACGCTTCGGCCAGACATGCCAGCAAACCCTGCCGCACCGCAGTTGAGCCGGCGTTAACCGGTGGGTTGTCTATCGTCACTATGCCAAAACCATTCAGTATCTCTGTGCGAACAACGCTTTCGTCGCAGATCATCTTCGTACTTTCATCAGCAGAAGATCGGGCTGGTTAGGGCCATCACAATGCACATGATGAAAGTCAACCCGTCGACCAAAACCGCCGTAAGTGCGGTAAAAACGCCTTAGGCAGCGCAAAAAATGCTGTTGCAGCCTCGGCAACCATGCATGCATTTTTGACCCAGCGCCTGGCAATTTGCATGGCCTTCCGTTCCTCGCCGCCAATTCAGTCATAAACATAGCTTTCAGGTCGATACCAACATCGTCTGAGGGCACATCACGCCTTCAGAGCGCTGCAACCAATGAGAAGCAACGAGAAAAATGATGACTCTTTTTTGGGGGGTCTTTCACCAATATCATCCATGAAAGCAAGGGTCGCGTTTTTGCCCGAGACAGGACCGCATCTATGCTTTTCGGACTTGGGTCGATCTTCAAACTCACCGAGTTCAAGTCTGAAAACGGTGTTCAATTCCGTCACCTCTAACCATGGTCCGGAACGATCTTGGACCGCCGGTGCATGTCTTATCCATGTATTCCAACTTGCTATTTTGCGAATTCGCGAGTGCGCACCCACAAAAAACCATATCAATAGCTTTCAGTTCGCTCATAGATTGCCTGGACCGCGAAAGCCCGGGCCAAACCCAACCACGACGCAGGGCGCGACACGTCAATCCAGGGGACGGGCACAGGGATGACATCGGAAGTTTCAAAAGCTCAAATCCTCAAAATCGACCGCGCCGATATCACCTATATGCCGAGGCAATTGCCCCGCAGTCGGACACTGCGCCGTGGATCATCTTCGGAAACTCGCTCGTCACGGACATCACGCTTTGGGATGCGCAGGCCGCTGCACTAGCAGACCGCTATGGAATTTTGCGCTAAGATCAGGCCGGGCACGGCAAATCAACTGTGCCCATGCAACCGATCGCCTTTGACGATCTCGGCTCCGACCTTCTGGCGGTTATGGATGCGGCTGGCGTCGCGCGTGCGTCCTATGTTGGCGTGTCAATGGGTGTGCCCACCGGCCTAGCTGCCCACAAGATGGCTGAGGATCGGTTCGCCGCGCTGGTCTTGTGCGACGGTCAGGCCCGGACGGCACCCGGTGGTGCTGCTGGCTGGATTGACCGCATCGCGATGGCGGAAGCGTCCGGGATGGAGGCATTCGCGGCTGCGACAGTGGACCGCTGGCTAACAAGTGGTACCGGTGCGGAGCGTCGCCAAGAACTTGCAAAAATGATTGCGGCGACGCCACTCGACGGGTTCCGCGCCTGAGCAACTGTGTTGATGGACTATGACTACGCCGACGAACTTGCCCGACCATATCGCTCCTGAATTGAAAAGCGACCCGCCCTCTGTGACAGAACTGCCGTCGCTGCCCAGACGCGCTGCGGCCGAGTAATCGACGTAGCGCACCTTACAGGCTGCCACCGGACCGCTTGCAGATGCGTTCTTTCCGAGCCGTTGCGCGCGTCGCGTTCGTTTCACGAGACCTCCCTCCACGTCCGACGGATCAGCCAACAGCCGCAGTTTTCTTTGAACAGGTGTGTGTGTCTTGGGTCCAACGACACGCTGACCGGCTCAGAGGCCAGCGCTCTTGCTGCGACCAGAGAAAACATAATGAGCTAGCACAAGTGAACCTTTATGGTACCAAGAGGCCCCAAAACCGGCCCGGAACTGTTCGGAGACAGACATGGCTGATACAGGCAAACCCTCACAGACAGCTACGGCGCTGCGTAAAAGCGCCGTCGCCCGTTACCTGCAACTGGCTGCGCTTTTTCGGCGTCGGATCGAGACCAACGAATGGCCCATCGACTCCCGCATTCCAACGGTCGAGGAACTGGCCAAGGAATGTGGCGTCGCAAACATGACGATCCGACAGGCACTTGGCTTGCTGGAGCAGGAAGGCCTGATCGAGCGATTCCGCGCCAAGGGGACCTTTGTCCGCAAAAGCAACCGCCGCGATTTGTGGTGTGAGGTCCAGACAGACTGGAACGGCCTTTTGATGTCGCGCGACAACGCTCATATTGAGCTTCTCAGCAAAGAAACTGGCGCAAAACCAACGGATTATCCGAGCGGATACAGCACGCTCGCCCCCTCCTACCTGCACCTGCGCAGACGACACAGCCATGAAGGCGAGTGTTTCCTGCTGGCAGATGTCTTTATCGACGAACGGTTGGCTCACAAGATCGACGCGACGGATTTTACGTCAAAGACGTCGATGCGGTTGATCGCGGATATCCCAGGCCTGAAGATCGTGGATGCCCGCCAGGTTCTGACCATCGGTTCGGCCGACCCGGAAGTCAGCGGACTTCTTGGCGTGCCACTGGGAGACCCAATTGCCTATGTTCAACGCGTTGCGGTGGCAGAGGACGGGACAATCGCGCTTGTCGCGAACGGCATCTACCGTGGCGACATGGTTCGTGTTGAGATCAAGCTGACGTGACGCTGCTTTCGGCCCTCCGCGAGGCACGAAGCGACGCCGGTGATCCAGCGCGACCAAGTAAAGCATTTCGCTTCGAAACCCGTAAAACAAACGGCAAGTCCAAAAGATTCCAAACAGTTATAGTCGCTTTTTAAAGCCACACTCCAAGACCATCCGGATTTCATGTGATGACGTGCTGTTCACCTGGCATCACTAAAAACCTACTTTTATAGTTTTTTGAGAGCGTTTATCGAGACCAGAGGAAATTTGCGCTGAAAAGCGGCAAATAAAAAAACCTTTTGGCGACGGAACAACCAGGTCGCTGCGTTTAAGTTTAGAGACTTGGAAACGGAGCCATACAAATATGACCTCGAAAAATCAGACACGCCGGCATCTCCGCGCAACCACTTCTAGCTGCAACCGCGACACCACCGGCGACCGAGGGCCCATTCTATCCTACTCCCTCCATGCGCAGCGCAGATGTTGACAACGATCTGGTCAAGATCATCGGCGCAGTCCGCGAGGCGGGCGGCGAAGTCTTCATGCTCAAGGGGCGCCTCACTGACAAGGGTGGCACCCCTCTGGCCGGTTACCGCATTGAGATCTGGCAATGTGACATGAACGGCAAATACCTGCACAGCAGCGATCGCCAGAGCATCGCGTTCGATGCTGGCTTTCAGGGCTTTGGTCACGACATCACAGGCCCCGATGGCAGCTACAGCTTTCGCACCATCAAGCCCGTGACCTATCCGGGCCGCACGCCCCACATTCACGTCAAAGTCTTTGACGACAGTCGTGAACGTTTGACGACGCAATTCTACATAGATGGACATCCGGCCAATGGTCGGGACCGCATTTTCAATCGACTGGCGGACGCCGAGGCCAAAGCCGTATCCATGATCTTTACCCCAAGCGCCGACGGCGAGCAGGCGACAGTCGACGTCATCCTCTGACGAGAATCCGCTCCCGGTCGTGTCCTTCGGTCCGAAGTCGTAAGGTGTTGGGTCAATCGCTGTTCAGCGGATGAACCCACACCTCCGCCTCTGGCTCATGGGGTGCGCGGGTTCCATCGCTGACAGCGCCAAACCGTTTTGCCACCGCCTGCGACCGGGTATTTGCAACGATGATATAGCTGTAAAGCCGGCCCAGCCCGAGTGCCTCAATGGCCCAGGTCTTGACTTCCCGCGCGGCTTCAGTGGCAAATCCTTTCCCCTCTGACCCTTCGAACAAATGCCAAGCCAGTTCGATATCGGGCCAATCGGAATGCTGGATCAAACCGGCGCGGCCAATCGGCTGTCCCGTGCTCCGCTCAACCAGAGTAAAGAAACCGATGCCGTGCTATTGCCAATTACCGATGCCCGTCAGAAAACCGAACCACGCCTGTTGAGAGGTCACCGTTTCCCCCTGCGCCTGCAGCGATGGAGCACTTGTCATGAAACGGGTGAACGCCGGCAGGTCATTCCTTTAAGGTCCGCGCAATATCAACCGCTCGGTCATCAAAGTGGGTGCCGTCGTAAGAGTCTGCATAGAATTTACCTGTCCGGTCAAAAACTTGGGGCCGTGTGGATCATCTCGTCAGTGATCGCCAAACCGCGCCATTTTTCACACAGCAAGCCGTGCGACACAAGTTAAACATCTAATCATATAGCTTTTCAACATGCGAGCGGGGTTTAGACGATCCTACCCCTCGCCTCAGCACCAAAAGATTGAAAAAGTTGTTGCCATGAAAAAGCTTGGCAACTGCCGCGCAGAAACAATCACTCCCCGATAAATGCCTTGTAGAGTTCCGAAATACCTGCGGTGACAGGCCCCGGTGTGCCGCTGCCCACTTTGCGCCCATCGATCGTGGTCACCGGAGTGATCCCACCCAGCGTTCCAGTCACAAAGGCTTCATCCGCCGCATAAGTTTCAGCAAGCGTGTAATCCTTTTCGAAAATCGGTTTGCCTGCATCGCGCCACAGCGTGATGACTTTGGACCGCGTGATCCCGTTGAAACAGGTGCTTCCGGTGGACGTCCACAACTCCTCGCCCCGGACAATGAAGAAATTCGTCGAATTGCAGCTTGCCACAAAGCCGCGGTCATCCAGCATCAAAGCCTCGTCCGCGCCCATATTGATCGCCTGGATCAGCGCTTGAATGAAATTCAGCCGCGAATGGGAATTGAGCCGCAGATCGAACACATCCGGCGTCGAACAGCGGATGGTCGAGGTTAGCAATTTCAATCCACGCGCCTTGAGCGCCGCATTGGGTTGCTTGTATTCCGCAACGATGACGATGGTTGCGCCGCCAACGATAAATCGCGGGTCCTGGTTAGGGGTGGATTTCACGCCGCGCGAAATCATCAACCGAATATGCGCGCCGTCTTCCATCTTGTTATGACGGAGGGTCTTCCAGATTTCGCCAACCAATGCGTCCCGATCCATCCCGATATCCAGTTGGATGGAATTGGCGCCCTCATAAAGCCGCGCCATGTGGTCGTCGACCGCAAGAAGCCGCCCCTTCACAAGCCGCAGCCCCTCCCACACTCCGTCCCCCAGAACGAAGCCACTGTCGAAGACTGACACCCTGGCCGCGTCACGGGGGAAAAACGCTCCGTTCACATAAACTTCGACTTCGTCGTTCCGGGAGTCTGGAGCGTAGCTTTGGGCGCTGGCTTGGGTGGCGTCGTTCATGGCGCAGTCCTGTTTTGAAAGTGGTCTTGCATTGGGTGGACAAGAAACGCGTCGATGCAAGGGTTCGCAGTGTGCGACGGTCAGCTTCTATCGGCCTATGGGGTCGCCCCCTGTGCTGTGTCCGGGCCCGAGGCTGGTATCGGCACCGGGTTCCCCGACATAACATCCTGCGGTGCGATGCGCAGCGCCCGCAGGGCATTGAGGATGACAGCCACGTCGATCACCTCTTGCAACAACGCGCCCTGAACCGGACCGAGATATCCGTAGGCCGCAGCAATCATGCCCAGAACAGAAAGTCCGATCCCCACAACCACGCTTTCCATGGCGATCCGACGGGACGCGCGCGCGATCTCGATCCCCGGCCCCAACCGGTCGATCCGATCCACCAGTAGCACCACGTCAGCGGCCTCGGCCGACGCGGCAGCGCCCCTTGCCCCCATGGCGACACCGACATCGGCCGCTGCCAGCGCAGGCGCGTCGTTCACGCCGTCGCCCACCATCATCAACGGTCCATGCTTGCGCTCGGTGAGAACCAGCAACACTTTCTGATCGGGTGTCAGCCCAGTCCGCAAACCGTCAAGGCCAAGTCCCTCGGTCACACGTTCAGCCACCTCAGCGCGGTCACCAGTGGCCAACAGAATCCGACTGATCCCTTGGCGACGCAGCCCCGCCAGCATGGCGCTGGTGCCTTCGCGCAGCGGGTCCGACATGACCAGATGGCCCGCCATCTGCCCATCGATTGCAACAGCGACCAACACAGACCCCACGTCCTTGCCGGGCAGCCCCCTGCCCGCTCGACCAACCAATGACGCTACAAAATCATCGCCACCGACAATCACCTCGCGGCCCTCGACACGCCCTTTGACACCTTCGCCCGGCATCTCCATCACATCGGTCGGTATCGGCAACGCTTGCCCGCGCAGCTTGGCCGCAACCACAACCGCCTGCGCCACGGGGTGTTTCGAGGCCTGATCCAGGGATGCGGCAAAGCGCAGAATGTCTTCCGGAGACATGCCGTTTGCGCTGTTGATCGACACGATCTGCGGTCGGCCATCCGTCAGCGTGCCGGTTTTGTCGAGGATCAGCGTGCGGATCCGTGCCATCGTTTCGAGCGGACCAGCACCCTTGATCAGAAAGCCGAAATGCGCGGCCCGCGACAGCCCCGCCACAAGCGCCACCGGTACAGCAAGGATCAGCGGACAAGGCGTTGCCACGACCAGCACCGCCACCGCCCGGATCGGGTCGCCTGTAAACCACCACGCCGCAAAAGCGATCGAGACTGTCACCAAGAGAAACCCCAGTGACCAGCGGTCCGCCAGCCGGGACATCGGCGCTTTGGAGGCCTGCGCCTCCTCGACCAGCCGGACTATGCCCGCATAGGTGCTGTCCTTGGCTTCGCGCATCGCGGTCAGGTCAAACGCTTCACCCGCATTGGTCGAGCCGCTCATCGCCTCTGCGCCACGCGCCAAGCGGACTGGCAGGGATTCACCCGTCAACGCAGACATGTCCACAAAGGCTGTGTCGGACGCCACTGTCCCGTCTACGGGCACCACATCGCCCTGCCGGATCAAAAGCCGGTCGCCCATGGCGATCTCGTCCAGCGGGACATCTTCCAACCCACCATCGCGGTGTCGCGTCGCGGATCGCGGCACGCGGGACAACAGGTCGTGCATTTCGCGACGCGCGCGGCCTTCCGCAAAAGCCTCAAGGAACGTACCGCCGGAATACATCACCGCAACCACCGCAGCGGCCAGTGTTTCGCCAAAGACCAATGCCGCCGACATCGAGAGCGCTGCCACGATGTCCAGACCGATTTCGCCAGATCGCAGGCTGCGCAGGATCTCGATCACCAACGCCACAAGCGCGGGAACAACCCCGGCAATCCAGACAAGGTCCGCGATATCCGGCCTGTCAGCAAGCCAGAATATAAGACCCAAAGCCAGACCGGTTGCTGCCAGCAGCAAAATGACAATCTTCAAACGGTCGGTGCCGGTCGGTTCCATGCGGCGTCGGTTCCTTTCGCCGGGGCGCTTGCCGCAGGGTCGCCGGACGGATGCCGACCGACTCCTGAACGCGTTGTGCCGGGTCCATCATCGCGCAGGAGGCGCGGAGCGTCGAGCCGAAGTTTCAGGAAGAACCGTTTGGCACGCGGATCCCGCCATGGATGATCCAAGGCGCCCCCGATTTTTTACCAAGTGGTAAAATAATGCGTCCGGCACACGAATTTCCAACCTGCCCGCTCTTTGCGAGCGCTTAGGCTCCGGTTACACGATCAGATCAGGGATGCTGTTCCGGCAATAGTCATGGATCTCTCCGCTTCGGGTCAGCCAGATATCGTCCCGATGGGCGCAGATATGCGCCAAGGCCCGACGAAGGTGGCGCAGCCGGTACGGTTGCCCCACAAGATAGGGATGCAGTGCAATGCCCATGACCAAAGGCTGCGTCTTGGACTGCTCCAGCATTTCGTCAAAATTGTCGATGATCATGTCCGCAAACTGCGCCGCACCATCCTTGCGCGCCACAATGGAGGGAATGTCGTTGGCCTCTTGTGGGTATGGGATGGACAGAAGCCGCCCCGCGCTGGTCTGCATCCAGACCGGCTGATCGTCCATACACCAGTTGAGGGTATAGCCGTAACCCGCCTCGGCCAGAAGATCGGGCGTATCGACACTTTCAGCAATCCAAGGTGACAGCCATCCCTGCGGAGCCACACCTTCGGCCTCTGTCAGGACCTGCGTTGCCTCTGCGATCAGTGCCGCCTCACCTGCCCGGTCCAGCACGCTTTGCCGTTCTGAATTCGTGCGCCCATGCCCAACGATCTCGTCGCCTCGCTCACGAAAGGCTGCCATGAGGTCGGGCGCGTAATCGTACATCGCGCTGTTGGCAAGAACGCTGACCGGCATGTCCAACACGTCGAACATATCCCGCATCCGCCACGCGCCGACACGGTTGCCATAGTCCCGCCACGCATAGTTCAGCACATCGGGCTGCGGCCCGCCGGGCGCGATTTCCGCACCCAATCCTTCTCCAAAGGCAAAGTGTTCGAGGTTCAGTCCGATATAGACCGCCAGCCGCGTCCCATTCGGCCAGGTGTAATCCGGTCGCCCGGTGATCGGGTTGTAGGCGTAGCGTCCATGGTCGCGCAGCATCTAGAAATTCGCCTCCGCCAATCCGGCCTTGTGAAGCAGGATTTCCGCACTGTCATTCCAGACATCCGTCGCCACGATCTTTCCTCCGCGCACGATGAACTTGTCCATGTACCGGTTGGTCTCGAACGTGGTGCCGTCCTTCCATTCGCCGTAAAGATAGCCGGTGTTGTAGACATGCACGTCGCCCGTCTCGGCATCGAGTGCGGCGTCCGTGCGCAAGAACCGTTTCTTGACCCAGGCATACCGTTTGGCATTGAAGGCCGAGGCGTCCGCCGGGCCTGCAAACCGGCGCCCTCCGGTAAAGATCAGCTGAAAATCCTGCGAGACATAGGCCGATGCGCCTTCGGGATCCGGAACCATGGAGCGTTCGAGGTAGGCTTCCACAATTGCCTTGGCCTCGACGACGGGATCGGTCTTCATGTCCATTCGGATCTTCCTTGAATTGGTAAGCTGTCTCAAGCGATACGCCGGGCGATAGCCCCGGCGCATCTGGCAATTAATTTGGATCAGTTGATCGACACGTCCAGCATCCGCTCGGACGCGGGGCTGAGGAAGGAACGGTCAAAGATTTCCGACGCTTCGGGGATAGTGTCGAGGCCGTAACCCTCGGCAATGAGGGCGATGGACCGGGTCAGACGCTCATCCACAAGATCGCCAATGCCCGTCTCGGCCGTCTCGGGCGCGTTCATCAGCTTGGTCAGTGCAAATTCCAACCGTGCCCGCTCCAGTTCTGGGTCGACAAGGTTGTCAAAGGCCATGATCGCTTCAACAGCGACGTCCTGATTCTTCATCACTTCCAGCGTCGCCTTTGTGACCGCGCGCACAAGCCCCGCGACGGCTTCGGGGTTTTCCGCCAGCAATGTGCGCGAGACCATCATGCCGTTGGAATAAAGGTCCATGCCGTAGTCCTCGTAGTTGAACCAGTCGAAATCAGCGGCCGGATCCTTGCGGTTGGCAATGAGGTTGAACCAGCTCGAAACCGTAAAGGTGTACGCCCCGTCGATTTCCCCGCGGATCAGCATGGGTTCCTGAAGGTTCGGCGCAAGGCTTTCGTACTTCACCGTATCGATGTCGATGTCGTTCAGACGGGCAAAGACCGGAAACAGCCGCGTGGTCGGTGTGCCCTGAGCGCCGCCCAGTGTCTTGCCTTCGAGTTGCTTGGGCGACGTCAGCCCCAGTTCCTTGGGCACCGCGATCGCGAACGGCGGGCGGTTCCACATCTGGAACACCATCATCGGTGCTTCGCCCGGACGCGCAGCGGCGTTTTGGATGATCGCATTGATGTCACCGAACCCGGCGTCGTAGGCACCGCTCATGATGCGGGTCACGGTGGCGGCAGAGCCTTCCCCCTGATCGATGGTGACGTTCAGCCCTTCTTCTTCGAAATAGCCTTTGTTCAGCGCCACCAGAAAGGGCGCGTCGGACCCTTGGGTCTTCCAGCCAAGGGTAAACTTGATGTCCGTCATCTCGGCCATCGCCGGGGTGATCCCGGCCATCACGGCGACTGCGGCGGCAAACAGAGTATGCTTCATCGTTTTGTCCTTTCGATCTAAGGGAATACAGGTCAGGTGATGGCGATTTCGGTGTCACGGGTGGCCCATCCGGTCACCCGGCGCTCCAGCCAGGAGAAGAGCGCGTAAAGAACGACCCCAAGCACGGCGAGGATGATCAGACCGGCGAACACCAGCGACACCTGAAAGTTCGATGATGCGGTCATCATCACGTTGCCGATGCCCCGGTTGGAGGCCACCGTCTCGGACAAAACCGCGCCCACGAAAGACAGGGTGATGGCCACTTTCAGCGAGGCGAAGAAATACGGCATGGTGCGCGGTAGACCAACATTCCAAAGGATTTCGGACTTTGACGCACCCAGCGTCTTGAGCACGTCTTCAAGGTCAGGCTCGGTCTTGGCAAGGCCAGTCGCGATGTTCACCACGATGGGGAACACGCAGATCACCATCGCGGTCAGGATCGCAGGTGTGGTGCCAGAGCCGAACCAGAGCACGAAGATGGGAACGACTGCGACCTTGGGTATCGACGAGAACCCGACCAGCAAGGGATAGGCGACGGAATACGCCACTTTGGAGGTCCCGACCAGAACACCCAGAGACACGCCAATACAAACCCCAAGCGAAAATCCGATCAGCGTCGAATAGAGGGTCTGCAGAATATGCGGCCACAGGATCGGGAATTTGGTCCAGAGCGTCACAAGGATCTCGGACGGGCGCGGCAATACAAGATCGGAGACGCCCAGCACGATGCAGAGCAGTTCCCACATGAGGAAGAAACCTGCGATCAGGGAAAACGACCACATCCGGATGCGTTGCTTTTCGTTCATGGCGCGCTCCTAGGTCCGGACCTGGGCGATCAGCGCCCGGAGGGTCTGGGTCATTTCGACGAATTCAGGCGAGTAAATCGTTTCGATGGCGCGCGGCTGCGGCAACGGCACCACCTCATCGGAAATGATCCGCCCCGGACGCGCGCTCATCACGCAAATCCGCTTGGCCAAAAAGCCGGCTTCGCGCAGGTCGTGGGTGACCAGAAGGACCGTGGGTTTGCGGTCAAGGTAGAGGTCCTGCAGGATCTGCCACAGCTCTTCCCGGGTGAACTGATCCAACGCGCCGAAGGGTTCATCCAACAGCAGAAGATCGGGATCATGCACCAGCGCCCGGCACAGATTGGCGCGCTGCAACATTCCACCGGACAATTGCCACGGGAAATGGCCTGCAAAATCCTTGAGCCCGACCTGCCCCAAGAGCGTGTGCACCCTGTCGCGGAACGCGCCCTTGCGGTCCTGCCGAAAGGTGTTCTTGAACGGTTTGACGATCTTGAGAGGCATCATCACGTTCTGCTCGATCGTCAGCCACGGCAGCATGGTGGGGTTCTGAAACGCCATCCCCATACGCAGGTGCCGGATCGCAGCATCCCGCCCACCGACCAAAACCGCGCCCGAGGACGGAGTGATCAGGCTGGTGACCAGTCGCAGGATGGTCGACTTTCCACAGCCCGAGGGCCCGACAAGAGCAACGAAGTCGCCCTGCTCCAGGGTCAGTTTCGTGGGGGACAAGGCCGTCACTGCCCTGTCGCCAGTGCCAAAAACAACTGAGGCCTGCTGCAATTCCACGGCTTTGATCCGCGTCGCGGCAGCACTTGGCACCGCGGTCGGGCTTACGGTCTCTACAGGGTCTGCGGGGTCTGCGGGGTGTGCTAAAATGTTCATGCCTGCTGGTAAATCGCAGAGTATTTCCGAGCCAAAATTCTAAGTAAATTTTTTTTGACTAATTTCCGCCTGCGACCAAATCGCAGCCGATTTGCACGCTGTTTGCCCGTAAAACTTGCATATGCGGAAGTATACCGACACGGAAAAACGTCACATGCTTCCGTCGATTACGCTGAATGAGGGAAGCAAGAATCGCCAACCCGCAACACCCGTCTGGCAAAACGCGACGAAGTCGCAATCAGCCCAACGGGCCAACTGGCGCTTCAATCTCTGCTTTCGTGAAATCGTAAGTAAGTGAACGTTCCACCCGAAGCGCGAACGTCAGACCTGTGTTCCAGCCCCGAGATAGGACAAAACAACGTCAACGGTATGATCCCGCCGCGCGTCCTGCCACGCAGGATCGGTCAGATCCTGTCCGACGACAGTGCCCAGCGTTGCGGCATTGTTGAGGTGGTGCGCAGACAGCGCGACAACAGTCACATAAAGCTGAACCGGGTCGGGTTTGCGGGAAAACGAGCCTGCTGCATGACCCCGCTCCATCAATTCACCAATCGCCGTGATAAACGGCTGCGACATGTCGCGGATCATCTGTGATCGCTTGATATACTTGCCGTTCAACAGGTTCTCATTACGGATCAGCTTCAGGAAATCGCCGTTCTGGGCAAAGTAATCATAGGTGAATTCCACCAGACGGCGCGCTTCGAGAACGGGATCGGCCGTCCCGAACCGCAACTGCGCTTCGCGGTTTCGGATCTGAGCGTAAACACTGTCCAGAACCGCGAGGTACAATTGCTCCTTGCCGCCAAAGTAGTGGTAGATCATGCGCGCATTACACTTGGCAGCCTTGGTGATGCGCTCCACCCGCGCGCCGTGAAATCCGTGTTCGGCAAACTCGGTGACCGCCACCGACAGAATCTCAGCCCGTGTCCGCTCGGGGTTCCGGCTGCGCACCGGCTGTGCCTTGGGGACATCTTCGATTTTGGACATGATCTACCTTCTGAAACCGGCTGTCCGCAAAGGATAGGCGCAAGCCGAACAACTTGAACAGCCCCAGTCAGACGTGCGGCTTGCCACCTTCGAGACCATTTTCAGGTATTCGAAGGCGTCAAAGCCCCTGAAGATAGGCGAACATGACCTCGGCGGCAGACACATCCAGCGGTACACCTGGTGGGTTGTCTTTGAACCCCGGCTCGCTGAACAGTTTTTCGATCTGCCCGTCGTTCACATACATCGAATACCGCCAGCTGCGCAGGCCCATGCCATTGCTGGTCCGTTCGACCAGCATCCCCATCTTGCGGGTGAATTCGCCGTTTCCGTCAGGCAGCATCATAACGTTTTCGATGTTCCGAGACAGGGCCCACTGATGCATCACGAAGGCATCATTTACCGATACACAGATCACCTGATCGACACCCAGCGCACGAAACCTGTCGGCATGCGCCTCGTATCCCGGCAGGTGGCTGTCCGAACAGGCTGGCGTAAACGCACCCGGCACGCCAAACAGAACGATCCGTTTGCCGGAGAAGACATCATTCGAGGTCAGCTGCCTCCATTCAAACGGGTTGGGTCCGCCCAAGGCATCATTGCGAACGCGGGTGTGGAACAGGGCGTCGGGAACAGTCTGCGGGTGCATGGTTGGCCTTTCAAAATGATCGTGACTTGGCATCTAGGGCAGGATGTTCCGCGCGTCGATCCTGCCCTGCGCGAGGGGCGTCAGTCTGCAACGGCACGCGCGGCAAACATCGGCCCACCCTTCCAACGAGGAAACCCATATCCATTGACCATGACCACGTCGATATGATCGGCAGATCGGGCGATGCCTTCGGCGAGCACCGCCTCCGCTTCGCGGGTCATCGCGCCCAATATGCGCGGCATGACATGTTCAGTGGGAATGCTTGGGTCAGCTTTGCCCATCGCCTGACGCTCTTCACCGATAATCGACATCACCAGCTCGGACGGCTGCGCGCCTTTGTCGGAATGGTCATACCAT
>NZ_JAEPMO010000079.1 GCF_017643905.1 Marivita sp. | reverse complement strand
TCAAGGCAAGTTCAGCCGCAGCAGCACGAAAAACAAAGGAGTGAAACATGCCCTTGACCCACGACTGACACAAAATCAATAATCAAAGGTGGGTCAATTCTCGATGAAAAACCCGGGTCACTTCTCAGTGCAAATCAACACGCGACGGCTCGGAAACCGCCGCCGAGGGCCTGCGCCGGATCGCTGAGCTCTACCGCATCGAGGCCGAGATCCGAGGCATGGGCCCGGGCCAACGTCTGTCGGCCCGTCAGGCCCGCAGCGCGCCCCTCGTGGCCGAGTTCGGTGATTGGCTGCAGGCACAGCGTCTGCGTATCTCGGCCAAGTCGCGCCTCGGCGAGAAGCTGACCTACATCCACCGCCAGTGGGGCGGCCTGCAGACCTTCCTCCACAACGGCCGCGTCGAGATGGACTCCAACGCCGTCGAAAACCTGATCCGCCCGATCGCCCTGACAAGAAAGAACGCCCTCTTCGCCGGCCACGACGAGGGCGGTCGCACCTGGGCCCGCATCGCCTCCCTGATCGCCACCGCGAAGATCAAAGGCGTCGAGCCCTTTGCCTATTTGAAGGCGACCCTGGAAGCCATCGCCGCCGGTCACCCGGCCAGCAGGATCGACGAGCTGCTACCTTGGAACTTCACCCCGTCAAGCTGAACAGGCGTGGGGTGGCGACAGCGCTTACAGATCATCCTTATGCCAGAAAGAAGCTCTTGATCAGGCCGTTGAACCGATCCTTCTTTTCGATTTGCGTCCAGTGGCCGCACTCGCCGAACGTGTGCAGTTCCGAGCGTTTCAGCATTTGGTGAAGGCGATGAGAGGACTCCAGGGGGATAACCGCATCCTCGCGACCGTGCACAATCAGCGCGCGATGGGGGAGCGCGGCAATCTTGTCTTCGGGCGTAGACAGCGCGGCGACATGGCGGCCGCGGGGTGCCGGGAACATGGCCGAGAAACTTTCCTGATAGCCGGGGCGTTTGCTGGCGTCGTAACGCGATTTTATCAGATCCTCGGTGATGAGGCTTTTGTCATAGGCAAAGCACTCCATCATGATCTTGCGCATGTTTTCCAGGCTGGGCTCATAGCCCCAGACGGTGTCCAACCCCTCTGTCAGACCAAAATCAAGACCTGCCGAACCCATCAGAACCATCCGGTCGACCCGGTCGGGATACCGGCTGGCAATAGCCAGCGTGAGCCCGCCACCGAAGGAATTACCGACGAAATGGGCCTTTTCGACACCCGTGGCGTCCATAAATGCGATTGTATGTTCGACCCAGCCGTCCAGCGAGTAGGTCTCGTTCTCGTGGCGCTCGGTGTAGCCAAATCCCATTGCATCCGGCGCCAGAACCCGGAAATCGCTGGCCAGGTCGGGAATTGTCAGCCGCCAGTTGGCATAGCCGGTCACGCCCGGCCCGGATCCATGAAGCAACAGAACTGCGGGGCCAGTCCCCTCCTCAAGATAGTTGGTCTTCCGCCCTGCGGCCTCGATTGTCTTGCCGATTTCAGGATTGGTCATTGTTAATTCCCTTGTTGCTCTGTTGCGTTACTGCCGTTCGCCAAGTCCAGTGCGACATCAACAATCATGTCTTCCTGCCCGCCGACCATGCGGCGTTTGCCCAGCTCGTTCAGAATAGTGCGTGCATCTATGCCATATTGCACGGCCGCGCGTTCCGCGTGCAAAAGAAAGCTCGAATAGACACCGCTATAGCCCAGAGAAAGCGTTTCACGGTCGACCCGGACCGGGCGCTCCTGTAGCGGGCGGACCAGATCGTCTGCCGCGTCCATCAGCGCGTTGAGGTTGGTGCCCGTATCGTAGCCTTCCCTTTCAAGAACCGCTATCAGAGCTTCGAGAGGCGCATTTCCGGCCCCCGCGCCCAGGCCCGTCAAGGATCCGTCGACGCGATACGCCCCCTCTTCGACGGCGGCGACTGAAATCGCAACACCAAGCGTGAGGTTGTGATGCGCATGGATGCCGACCTGGGTTTCCGGCTTTAGCGCCTGACGCAAAGCCCGCGCCCGCGCCCGCGCGGAACTGACGGTCAACGCACCGGCGCTATCGGTCACATATACGCAATGTGCACCGTAGCTTTCCATAAGCAGGGCCTGTTCGGCCAGGGCTTCGGGTTCGTTCATGTGGGCCATCATCAGAAAGCCCGACACATCCATACCAATGTCGCGCGCGGTCCCGATATGCTGTCTGGCGATGTCTGCCTCTGTGCAATGGGTGGCCACGCGAACCGACCGGACACCGGCGGCGTATGCCTCTTTGAGGTCGGCGATTGTGCCGATTCCCGGAACCAGAAGCGTGGTCAGTTTGGCCGTCTTTGCCGCGTCGGCTGCGGCGGCGATCCAATCCAGATCGCGATGGCGCCCGAAACCATAGTTGAAACTTGTCCCGTTCAATCCGTCGCCGTGGCTGACCTCGATCGCATCAACGCCTGCGGCGTCCAGCGCAGCGGCGATATCCTGCACCTGATCGACAGTGAACTGGTGGCGCACCGCATGCATCCCGTCGCGCAGTGTCACGTCTTGGATATAGAGGTTCTTGGTCATTGCGCGGCCTTTTCTTTCGTGCGTGCGATCTGTTCGCCGGTTGCCAGCGCCGCCGATGTCATGATGTCCAGATTTCCGGCGTATTTCGGCAGGTAGTGTCCGGCGCCCTCTACTTCGAGAAACACCGAAACCTTCAGCCCGCCTTCGGCAGGGCCGCCGGGCAGCCCGGCCGCCGCGTTCGGTCCGATCCTTTCGAACTGAACTTCCTGTTTGAGACGGTATCCAGGGACATAAGCCCGCAC
Organism: Marivita sp.; assembly: GCF_017643905.1. Lineage (GTDB taxonomy): Bacteria > Pseudomonadota > Alphaproteobacteria > Rhodobacterales > Rhodobacteraceae > Marivita. The sequence continues at coordinate 18,527 of NZ_JAEPMO010000079.1, read as the reverse complement.
GGATTCGACCATATCCTCGACCGATGCGCGAATAGCTTCCGCGTCGTCTGTCTGGGCCAGGCAATACACCGTGTCCCGCATCACCAAAGGCGGCTCTGCCGGATTGAGGATAATGATGGCTTTGCCTTCCTCGGCGCCACCGACCTCACATATGGCGCGCGAGGTGGTCTCGGTAAATTCGTCGATATTCGCGCGTGTTCCCGGCCCGGCCGACCTGGAAGAGATCGAGGCGACAATTTCCGCATAGCGCACCGGGGCCACCCGCGAAACCGCGGCCACGATCGGAATGGTGGCCTGGCCGCCGCAGGTAACCATGTTGACATTGGCCGCGTCCAAATGGGCGGAAATGTTGACCGTTGGCACCACATAGGGCCCGATGGCGGCAGGCGTCAGATCGACGACCCGTTTGCCATCGGCTGTCAGCAACTCGCTGTGCCGGGCGTGGGCCTTGGCGGACGTCGCGTCGAACACCACAGCAATGTCGCCATAGCCGGGCATCTGCCGCAAACCGTCGATACCCTCGGCCGTCACCGGGACGCCCATCTTTTCAGCCCGCTTCAACCCGTCCGAGGCAGGGTCAATGCCGACAAATGCAGCCAGCTCCAACAGGTCGCTGTTCCGCATCAGCTTGATCATGAGATCGGTGCCGATATTGCCGGTGCCGATTATGGCCGCCTTTACTTTTGACATTCTATCACTCCGTGAATGAAACGCTGACATGGCCCAGGCCGCCAATCGAGGCCTGAACCAGTGCTTTGCCCGTGACCGGAGCCATCGGCCCCAACGCTCCGGACAGGATGATCTGCCCCGCCCTGAGGGGCGTTCCGTTTGTACGCATCTTTTCGGCCAGCCAGGCGACGGCGTTGACAGGGCTGCCCATGCAGGCCGCACCGGTTCCGGTGGAAACGGTCTGCCCGTTCAGGGTCATGTCCATTGCGCAGTTGGAAAAATCGAAGCCCAGGGGCGAGATGACCGGAGCGCCCAGAACCAACAAACCGGACGAGGCATTGTCGGCGATCGTATCGAGCAGGGTGATGTTCCAATCGGCTATGCGGCTGTCCACGATCTCGATTGCCGGGGCAATAAAGACGGTTGCGCGCAATACATCCGCGGCATTCGGCTGGGCAATATCCAGATCGTCGCCCAGAATAAACGCGATCTCCGCCTCGATCTTTGGTTGCAGCACGCGGTCGGATGAAATGACACCCCCATCGCCGACGATCATGTCCGACAGCAAGGTACCGTAGTCCGGCTGATCCACGCCCATCTGAGCCTGAACGGCCTTGGCGGTCAGTCCGATCTTATGTCCGATCAACCGGCTGCCCCCGGCCAGACGCCGTTCGATATTGGCCTGCTGCACGGCATATGCGGCATCAAGCCCGCCGTCCTCCAAATGTGTTAGGATCGGAGCGCACGGCGTTGCTTTGTTCTCAGCCTGCCACAATGTTTCGGCCGCGACCGCCAGATCATTATCCAATGTCATACGTCCCTCTGTTCTTCGGTTTGTGATGAACCGGATGCGGTTTGCCGCAACCCGAGCAAAACGGCCGGCGACCGGTACAGAACGGTATCGGCGGCCGTTTCAGACAGTGCGCGCCGGATGAACCCTACCGGATCGTTTTCCATGATCAGAAATGGATAGTCGGTACCGGCCAGTATCCTATCGTGTCCGATGGTTGTTTCCAGAAACTGCAAGGCGACATCGTCGTAAACGATGCTGTCAAAATAGAACCGGCGCGCCAGTTTGCTGGGCGGCACGGACATGCTGTTCCGGATCGACATTCCCAAGCGGTACGCATGATCCAGCCGGGGCAGGATGGCGGGCAATGCACCGCCGCCATGCGAAAGGACAATGCGAAGATTGGGGTGATTTTCCAGGACCCCACTTGTCATCAGCGACGTGGCGGCGAGAGCTGTCTCAAGCGGAAACGCCGCAATTGCGGCCATTGCCGGTACATCGCCGATCCGCTCGACCCCGGCCGGATGCAGCGCATGAACCATAACCGTCATGTTCAGCCGTTCGGCTTCGGCAAAGACCGGGGCAAGCGACGGATCGCCCAGGGGCGTACTCTGAACATGCGTGCCGATCTCGATCCCTGTCAGCCCCATGTCCCGCAACCCGCTCAGGCTGTGAGCGGCCTTTTCCGGTGTTTGCAGCGGCACCATCCCGAAAGCTGAAAACCGCTTCGGGTAGGTGGCGACTAGATCTGCGAGAAAGGTATTGACGCAGTCACAGATCGCCTCTGCATCGTCGGCGCCGAACCAATAAGACAAAAGCTCCGGCATCGGCGACAACACCTGATGGCCGATCCCCTTGGCCTCCATGTCGGCCAACCTGGCATCGGCGTTCCAGGATCGTGAATCGATCTGGCGAAAAGACTTCCCTCCGATCACGATCCGGGCCGAGCCGTCCCGTTCATGCACAACGGAGGGCCAGAGCGCATCGCGTTCTGTTCCGTCCGGAAACTGATCGGGCACGACGTGGCTATGGACATCTATTGCCCCAGATGAGCGCAAATTCTTCACCACAGTATCTTCCGTGTTATCATCCAGCCAAACAGCTTTCCGTCCATCAACCGGAAAGCTGCGCAAACGCGATTACATGCGCCTTCGGAAGCCATATCAGTTCTCGAGGCCGTTCAGATTCGATTTCGCGCCCCACATGCAAAGGCTGAAAGGTTCGAAACCGAACTGGCGTTCTCTATACGTTTCTTCGTCTACCTTGTTAACACCAACTGAGTATTCGAATGTCATCCCGTCAGGGCCCTGGAAATAAACAAACCGGGCACCTGATGTCGGGTGACGTCCCGGACCGAAGGTAATCGGTACGTTATGTTGTTTCAGCAGATTGTACGAACGCATGATGTCATCGGTCGATTCAACCTGATGGTTGATATGCTGGAGTCCGCCGCGCCCTGCAGGGACAAGAGCGAGCGTATGATGAATCTCATTCACGCGCAAAAGCGGAACGTCTCCGATACGATCACTGACGCGGGCGTTGCAAACCTGGGTCCAGAATGCTTCATCCCGCTTGCAGTCCTGGCTGAAAATGCCGACATGGCTGAAGCCGGAGATTCCGGCGTCCCGGCTCGGAAAATGACGCTTGCCCATAATCTCTGGCTGAACTACCAGCTCGATTTTCAGGCCACTGGGCTCTCGGAAAGCAACGAAATCTCTTACATGACGGGAATCGCACTCGTCGCGGGTGCCCCTATGCAGATCGTGTCCAAGATCTTCGAGAGTCGCAGCCGCGATTTCAAGTGTCTGACTATCGCGGACTTCGAAACCGACGACGTGGTCGTTGGGGTCCCCTTCGTGGTAGTATAGGGTATGTCCCCGTTCATCTGATCTGAGGTGTCGCGAATTGCGGCTGCTTTCGGAAACCTCCAGGCCCAGAATTCTCGTTGCGAAGTCGGTGCTGGTTTGAATATCTTTTGTACCCATCCGAACATAGCATACATCAAGCAGTTCAATCATCTTGTGGTCACCTTTCTGTTATCTTGGGTTTCCCAATCGGCTCCCCAGCGTTCGGGAATCAGACCATCGGAGTTCCACATGCAAAACGAGTCGCGCGCGTTTCTGAATTGTCGCGCGGTCCAGTCAGGCTCAACAGTTTTCATTCCGGTCCCGTAAGACACGATCAGGTCCTCGGGCCCCTGGAAGTACAGAAAAACTTCGCCACTTGCGGGATCGCGCCCGGGACCATCGAGGATTCGCACCTGTTGATTGGCAAGCAAATACTTGCTGCGCATGATATCGTTCAGGTCGCCTACCTCAAAATTGACGGATAGCAGCCCACTCCGCTGGCTTGCGTAGTAGGCGAGGCGTTGGTGCCGTTCATCAAAACCCAGTTGAACGCTTTCTCCGACAAAGTCCCGCACCCTGGCGCCGAAAACCTCGGTCCAGACCGCCATGTCGCGCGCGGGGTCGGGGCTGCGCAGATCGACCGATGAAATCGCTTTGATGCCCGCGTCGCGCGCGGGGAAAAACCGCTGACTCTTGTTTTCGTGGCGCACAACAATCTCGAACCGGTTGCCGGCGAAATCTTCAAAGGCCACCGCATCGCGGTAGAGCTTTCCGGCGCAAACCTCTGCGGGCAGCCGCTCGGGCTCAAGTCCGCAGGCGGTAAGTTTCCCTGTGATGTCGTCAAGATCGCTCTGGTAACGGACACTGAACCCGACAACCGGCTTGCCGGTCGCGCCGGTGGCGTCGCATTCTACTGAATACGATCGCTCGTCGGATCGGAAACGGGCGATGTCGTCACTGCCGTCCGCCGACTGAAGCCCGACCGCGCCTCCAAGGAACCGTTTGAAATCATCCAATTCTTTCGCTGGATACCGAACAAACCGAAGCTCTTCAATCATACCGGGGTCACCCCTTCTTCCCGCGGCGCGGTCACATCCGCGCCTGCTTGCGTCAGTTGAGTCGTGCCAAGATAGGCCCGTACCACTTCGGGGTTATCCAGCACCTCATCAGGAGGTCCGTCTCCGATCGACCGGCCGTAATCCAACACATGGATACGGTCCGCAATCGCGGCGACCATTTCCATGTCGTGTTCGATCCAGAGCATCGGAATTCCCAGTTGCTTCTTTGCGGCGTCGATATGGTAGGCAAGTTCCTCGCGTTCTTCCTGGGTCAGTCCCGCGGAAGGTTCGTCCATCAAAAGAACTTTCGGTTCGGCCACCAGCGCCCGCCCAAAGCCAATGATCTTCTGAATTCCGAAAGGCAGACCGCCGACAGGCAAATGCGCCAGATGGGTCAGCGACAACATCTCGAGCACGTCGTTGACCACAGCGAGATGCTCGGCCTCTTCGCGCCGCGCCGACGGCAGTCGGAACCATTGTTCCGCAAGTGTCGCCTTGAGATGGTTGTGCCGGGCCACAAACAAGTTTTCACGTGCGTTCATCCGGGGGATCAGTTCGGCATGTTGAAAGGTGCGCCCGATTCCCATTTCCGCAATGGCACTGGGTTTCTTCCCGATTAGGGACGTGCCAAGAAAGTGGATCTGTCCCGAGGGCCGATAGAGCCCGCTGATGCAGTTAAAGATACTGGTCTTGCCGGCCCCGTTCGGTCCGATCAGCGCCAGCAATTCGCCCGACCGGACACCCAGCGAAACTCGGTTAAGGACGACCAGACCGCCGAAATGAAGTTCCACATCCTTGAGTTCAAGGTCATACATTTGCTCGCTCCTCGCGTCGGCGCCGCGCATTGGCCAGATAGTCGGCGCGGCCAGCGCTTCCGGTCCCAAGGTACAGTTCCAGGATTTTCTGATTGGTCCGCAGGTCTTGGGTTGCACCTTCAAGCTCGACTTTGCCGTTTTCCAGAACGAAACCGTAGCTTGCCAGCGCAAAAGCCACTGCCGCGCTTTGCTCGACCAACAGGATGGACAGGTCGGTCCGGGCGTGAATGTCGCGCAGCCGCTCGATGATCTCGTCGACGATCACCGGAGCCAGCCCCAGCGACAGTTCGTCGATCAGCAACAGGTTCGGCTTGCAGACAAGCGCGCTGCCAATCGCCAGCATCTGACGCTCGCCCCCTGACAGCAAGCCAGCCGGTTTGTTCCTGAGTTTTGCCAATCTGGGAAAATAGACAAAGATTTCTTCTTCGATCTGCCGCCAGTTGCTGCCTTCGGCACGTGTGGTCGAGACGACTTCCAGGTTCTCGGCAACTGTCAGGTTGGTAAAGACCTTGTCCCGCTCGGGCACCAGAACGATGCCCTTGTGGATCGTTTTCGGAAGCTGAAGCCCGGTAATGTCTTCACCGAGATACCGCACGTTGCCGGCGGTCACCCGCGCATTGTCCAGCCCGATGAACCCCGAGATCGCCCTGAGCGTGGTCGATTTGCCAGCCCCGTTGGCCCCTAGGAGCGCGGTAATCTGGCCTTTCGCAACCCGGAGGTTGACACCGTGCAGCGCCCGGATCGAACGCTGATAGGTGACTTCCAGCTCCGTGACTTCCAGAATGTCTGTCATGGCGTGTCCTCCCGTTTCGACGGCGATGCGAATTGACCGACAAGGCGTTTCCAGATGCCGGTCAGGCCGCTGGGTTCGAAGACCAGAAACAGGATCATCAGCAGACCAAAGGCCGCATAGGAAGCCGAAGAAACCGTCGTGATGTCCAGCCCGATATAGGGCACTGCTTCCATCAGCCATTCAACGAAATAGGGAACCAGCGTGACGAACACCGCGCCCAGCAGGGCCCCCGGCAAGCTGCCCATTCCGCCAATGATGATCATCGCGATATACTGGATGCTCAGGAACAGCGTGAAGGCTTCGACCGAAACGAAGTTCTGGTAGTAGGCGAACAACGCGCCCGAGAACGAGGCGATTCCCGAAGTGATGACAAAGGCCAGCAGCTTATAATTGGCAACCTGCACGCCAAGAGCCTCGGCTGCGGTTTCATTCGCATGCAGGGCCTCCCAGGCGCGGCCTGTCTTGGAGTTCAGCAGATTGCGACACCCCCAGTAGGTGCCCGCGACCAGCGCCAGAAGCACATAGTACCAGGCGTATCCGTCATAAATCTCGAACCCGAAAACCACTGGCGGATCGAGGAAAATACCCGTCGAAGCGCCGCTGGCGAATTCGTATTCGCCTCCAAGGTAGATAACGAGAAAATGCAGCGCCAATGTGCTCATAGCCAGGTAGATGCCGCGCAGCCGCAAGGACGGCAGGCCGAAGATCAGGCCGATCACCGCGCCTGCCACGACCGAAGCCGGAAGGGTGATCCAGATACCTGCACCCGCTTCCTTGTAAAGGATCCCGGTGGTAAACGCGCCAGCCGCCATCAGGCCGCTATGACCCAGAGAGATCTGCCCCGCAATACCGGTCAGAACCATGAGCGCCAGTGCTCCGATGCCCGCGATAAAGATCTGCGACGCGATGTCGAGATGAAATGGCGTGGCCGAGGTCGGCAACAGTACAAGCAGGACGATCAGTCCGATCCAGGCCACCTGGTTCTGGCTTAGTCGCTTTCTACGCGTTGTGGCAGGGGTCATTTTGCCGATGCCGGTTTCTATATTAGACACGATTGAGTTCCTCCTTGGTGCCGTACAGGCCCCAGGGCCGGACAATGAGAATTGCGATCAGCACAAGGAACGGCACGACATCGGACAGAAGCGGATTGACGTAGTGGATCAGAAGAACCTCCAGGGCCGCGATGACACCCGCGCCGATCAACGCACCGGGCAGGCTGTCCAACCCGCCAACAAGTGCCGCCGGAAAGGCCTTGAGCCCGATCACCGCCATGTTCACGTCGATACGAGAATCGAGGGTGACAAGTACTCCCGCCAGTGACCCCGAAAAGGTCGACAGGGTCCAAGCCAGGGCATAGACGGTATGAAGGTTGATCCCGCGTTGCGCCGCCAGCAGCGCATTCTGTCCAGAGGCACGCATCCGCATGCCCCAGCGTGACATGTGAAGAAATGCCAGAAGCCCTAGGTAGACCAGGAACGTGCAGACAACGAGCCACAGCGCGGCGGTGGAAACCCGGACCGAGTCGGTAAGCGCGATCGAGGCATTGTCGAAGCTGATCATTGCCCCAACGTTCAGTTGTTGTGGCCCCCAGATCAGGACCATTGCGCCGCGCAAAAGAATGCCCAACGCTACGGTTGTCAGAACGGCGGCCAAAACCGGTTGTCCCGTCATCTTGCGCATAAGCAACAGATAGACGGACAACCCGACAACGATCGAGAACATCGCGGTGAGGGCAATCGCGGCGAGAGGATCCGAGGCGATACCTGCCGACGTGGCAACCAACAGGTAAGCCCCCAGGATCATGAGTTCGCCATGTGCCAAATTCAGGACACGGCTGACTTTGTACACCAGGACATAGCCGCACGCGACAAGAGCGTACAATGACGTCAAAACAACGATGTTTGCTAGGATTTGCATGATAAGCTCCTGTCGCGCTCAGGCCTCATTCGACCTCGTAGGCCTTCCAGTCCCGTGCGATCTCCATCGCGCTTTTTTCGTCGCTCCAGCGATAGGCTCGGTAGTAAATGGTTTCGCGGAAATGATTGTCATCGGTCCATTTGATCGGACCTCCGCGCAATCCCTTGGTGTCGATTTCGATGTTGCTCATGACGGCATTAATCGCCTCGGCGCTTGTGTCTTCGCCAAGCTGTTCAAGAACTGCCTCGACGACGATGCCGCCGACCCATCCGTCGAGAATGGACTCTGGATGCAGGTTGGAACCGGATTCCTTCACCGCATTGACAAGGGTTTGCGTGGCTTCGCTGTCTTCGAACAGCATCACGTTGGTTCCCAAGGTGAAAAGGTTCGGGTCCTTCATTTTCATCATCTCAAGTTCGGCCTCAGCCAGATGGCCGACGTAAGCGTTGCCTTTCCAACCCTGCTTGCGCAGCGCATCGACGAAACGGATCTGCACGGCCCACGGTGCCCAGGACAGAACTGCATCGGCTCCATTCTGAATCAGTTTGGTTGCGAAGGATGTGTAGTCAGCCGTTCCTGGCGGCGCGATCTCGACGCCGGCCGATTTCATGTCCGCTTTCAATACCAACCGTTCGGCTTCTTCCATCCCCGCCCGCGAGATTGGAATGCCCATGGCGGAAAATCCGACGGTGGCATCGCTGCTTTCCCGGTCACGAAGGTAATCGACCATTGCGATGCTGTCATGAACTGCGGAAAAGCCCGTCGAACAATACAAGAGTGGTTTGGCCGGCGGCATCGTCTCTGCAGGACAGACCGAACCGGCAAACAAAACGGGCACTTTCCCGCGCGTCGCCTGGCTGATGATCGGGGCGAAGGTTGCCGATGTGCTGACCGAGATGATCATCTGCACATCGTCCTGGGTCAGAAACCTTTTGGCGTTGCTCGCCGCCCGCGATGCATCGCCCTGGTCATCATAGATCACCAGCGACACGGTCTTTCCGTTGACGCCTCCCGCTTCGTTCAGGAGGTCGAGGTACAGCTTCAAACCCTCGGCCGGCGCGGCATATGTGCCAGCGGCCGAACCGCTCAGTGCAGCACTTACCCCGATCACGACCTCGTCATCGGCCGCCAGCGCCGGTCCCGCGGCAACTGTGGCCGACAGGACCAAGCTCTTGGCAAACTGTATAATTTTCATGGCTTTTCCTCCCATAAGTGACAGCACAAAATTCATAGCCCTTGCTGTCATGACTGTTCGACGGGCCAATCGATGTCTTCGCGTGTCAACGTATCGACCATCATGGTTTTCCAGATGGCGGTGACTTCGGCATATTTTTCGGCATTGCTGTCCCAGAGCGTCCGCATTGCGTAACCCCGGACCATATTGAAGGTCATGTAGACCAGGTTCTCGGCTAAAGGCGGCCGCATGTATTTGGACATAACTTTGACCCATTCGGCCTCGATCGGCAGACGCGCTTTCTGCGACGCCTCCAGGATCTCGGTCTTCAGATCGGGATCCGTGCTCGCGGACAGAACAATGTCCAGAACGCTGAAGAAATGCTCCCCCAGAAAGAAGCTTTCTGCATCCTTGAGCATCTCGTCGAAAATTTTGCTCTGGTCGGTCGCTGCTTGAGCCCCCTCGATGCTTTTGTCGACGGCAATTTGGTAGAGGTGCTCGTGAACTGCCAGGATCAAATCCCGTTTGTGACGGTAATGATGCAGCAGTGCGCCCCTCGATACCCCGGCGTTGTGCACCACCGCTTCGGTGCTGAACCCGGAAAACCCACGTTCGCGCAACACTTCGATTGAGGCCGATATGAGGCGTGATCGCATTTCTAGGCTGCGTTCGTCTTGCGACCGTGAGGCATTGACCGCATCGGTGTCCGCCTTGTCGCTCTGCTTGTTGGAGGAAATTTTAGTATTCAATGGATACCTTTCCATCCGCGACGAAAACAGCGTAGGTTTTCAACGGAATTTCGCAGGGCATCAGTCCGGGTTCGCCCGTGGTCACGTCGAAGGTTCCGAAGTGCCACGAGCATTCGACAAACTTTCCGCACAATTCGCCTTCTTCGGACAGCGAAGCCTCGCCATGCGAGCATTGGTCCTGAGTGGCAAAGAAGTTGCCATCGACATTGTAGACGGCGATGACGTCTCCATTCGGCAGGGTCTCGGCACGTATTTCACCTTCCGGCAAATCCTCGGCGGGAAAAAGAGCCAAGATCCTTTTTGTATCTTCACTCATAGCATCGTGCTCCCGCCATTTACCGAAATCACCTGTCCGGTCACGAAACTCGCTTCGTCCGAGGCCAGGTAACTTACCATCGAAGCGACTTCGCTCATTTCCGCCGGTCGCCCCATCGGGATCACACTGAGAAATTTCTCTGCCAATTTAGGATCGCGTTCGGTAATCTCGGCCATTTGCGGTGTGTTGGTCGCGCAAGGGGCCACTGTATTCACGGTAATCCCGTCAAGGGCGTACTCCCGGGCCAATCCGGTGGTCATGCCGTGCATGCCGCCCTTGGCCGCATTATAGGCGGCATGATCCCACAGACCGTTTCGCACGGAATCCGCACCAACGTTCACGATCCGCCCGCCACGCTGTTCGCGCATGACAGGCAACGCGTGCCAGCAGCACCAGACCGCCGTCCAAAGATTTCGGTCAATGGTTTCACGAAGGGTGTCGGGCGTATGTTCGGCAAATGCTCTGATGATCCCGCCACCTGCATTATTGACCAGAATGTCGAGCCGTCCGTATGCGCCAATGGCCGCATCGACAGCCGTCTTCGCAACGGATTCGTCCGCGAGGTTTCCGGGAACGACCACTGGGGGCTTTCCTTGAAAATGTCGCGCTGCCATTTCCTCGGCCGCCACGGTCGCTTCGGTCTCGTCGAAATTGGCGATCACCAGCCGCGCCCCGTCTGCCATCAGACGTTCAGCGATAACCAGACCAATTCCGCGCCCCGCTCCCGTTATCAGGGCAACCTTGCCTGACAGTTTTCCGCTCATAGTCGGTCCCCTCACTCTTCGTCGATCGCGCCCCTGCAAGACCGGGGCGCGATCCGTCCGTGTTACAAAATTATGCTGATCCGGCCCTGATTACGCAGGCCGTTGGTATCAAGAACAACACGCTTGGACCTGATCCGGATTTTGCCGTCCGAAACCTCCAGACCGTACAGGAGCTTGCCAAAGAAGATGTTGCTGAAGTCATCCTTGGTTCGATAGGTCGAAAAATTACACGCGACTTCAACCTGACCGTCATCTTGCGAAAGGATACGAACATTCGACACCTGATGGCGGGTTTTTGAATGCGGATACTCCGCATGGGCGGTCCGCTTCATCAATCGCTTGACCCGTTCGCCCAACCGGTACCTGTCATCCGCGATGTAAAACAGGTTGTTGTCGGGTGACGCATCGGCGGGAATGTCCGTCGGCGGAATCTGATAGGTCGCATCGTCGGTGAACAGATCCAGCCATTCCGGCAGCCGCCATTCGTCAAGAAGCTCGGCTTCGGCGTAGAGAAAATCCTCGACTTCCGGCCGCGTGAGCGTCCCGGCGTCAGATCCCTTTTCTGTTGCAGCGATCATGTCCGCTCTCCCCGGATTTGTTCAGGGCCGGTAAGGCGGCGGCTCCATTCGCGCCAGAACGCACGCATCTGCTCTTCGTCGTCCATCGCCGGCTGTTCCAAGCCCATGCCCTTTGATATGTCGTTCCACCGCACTTCCTGACTATTACGATAGCCCAGCTGGCAATGTTCCAGAGCCTCTACGTCATCCGGAGTGGCAAAGCCGCCGGGCCCGAGGAACTCCAGAAAGTTCGACAGGCGGAACTTGCGAGCCGCCGCGCTCTCTTCCTGCGGTCCGGCCGCCCAGGCATTGACGTGAAGCAGGTTTGGCGATTGCGGGAAGAAGGTGCGGATCGTCAGCGACATGATGTCGTTTATGATCAGGTTAGGGAAAATCAGCAGGTTGCGGTTCTTGTAAGCGATCCGGTCTGCTTTCTCCTTGCCGTATAGTTTTTCGTTCCGGGCGTTAAGAGCGTCGATCTCTTTCTTCCCTTCATCGCCCCAGAGTGACACCCATTGACCGGCAGGCCGTCCCCAGGGGGCGCTATATTCGATCACGCCGTGGCCATTGCCTAGATCCTTTCCAACACCGCTCAACGCGACATTGGTCAGGCCGCCTTCCATCGACTTGAGGTAGTCCAGATAAGTCGCATGGGTGCTCGTCGCGTGATAGCCGTCGATGCTGTTTTCTACCAGAAGCTTCCAGTTCGCGTTCATCGCGTATTCCTGGGTGCCGCCAATGACCTCCATGCCGTCAACCGACTGATCGAAGATCACATCCAGATATTCCTTGGCATTGCCAAGGTAATCAACAAGCGGGATTGCTTCAGGGTCGTAGCACAAGAAATACAGCCCGCGATAACTTTCCAGCCGGGGCACCTGACGCATGTTGGAATCAGGGTCGTTCTTGAAGTCGTGCCCATAGCTTTCTTCGCCCGGCTGATTTCTCAGCGCGCCGTCCTGGCCGAAGACCCAGCCATGATAGAAACACTGAAAGGACTTGGCGTTGCCTTTGCGTTCACGGCAGACTTGGGAACCCCGGTGGGGACAGGAATTGAACAGCGCCCGGATGTTGCCCTGGCGGTCCTTGTTGAACAGAATGCTGCGGCCGCCGACCACTCGGGTCACAAAGTCACCCGGTTTCTTTAGTTCCGATTCGTGGCCGAGATAAAGCCAGCAAGTGGAAAAGATGCGCTCGCGCTCTTTTGCGAACACGTCCGGATCAGTAAAGTTGTTTCTGGAAACCTTGAAGAGATGCCGATCGTTGTCGATCATCACCAAGGGATCGTTTCCGTTGGGCTTCATCGCGTCTTATCCTCCTCCGGTTGATGGGGTTCAGGCGGGAATTGCCTGTCTGAGTTTGTAAGCGGGGTCCTCGATGGCGGCCCGCTCCAGCCGGATGCCGTTTCCGACCAGTTTACGTATTGCGGCCATGTCCTTGGGAACATTGATTGTGGTGCCCCCGACGATCTCACCGCCCCGCAAGGCGATGACAGCGAAGCGCCCGCTGGCCGGATCGCCGCGCAAGACGGTCTCTTCACCGATGCTGTCGCCCGCCACCTGAATGTTCATGTTATACTGATCGGACCAAAACCACGGCGCAACCTTTGCCGGCTGCGGCGCGCCTGTTATCGACGCCGCGGCGATGGCTGCCTGCTGGTTGGCATTCGCCCAGGTCTCGATCCGCATCCACCGATTGTGACACCGGCTGAACTGCTCGGTCGCATCCCCGACCGCCAGCACACCGCTGCGTTCGGTGACGGCCCTGTCGTCCACCCGAAGCCCCTGCGCGCCCTCTGGCAAACCGATCATGGCGGCAATCCCGCGCGGCGGCTCCACCCCGATGCCGACGACGACAAGATCGGCGCTTTCCACCGACCCATCGCTCAGCGTGGTGTCGCGCCCCGACGCCGAGACCGGCCTCACACCATACCGGAAACGAACGCCGTTCCCGGCGTGCATCTGCTCCAGATGTTCGGACGCCTCCGCGGGCAGCCCCCGTTCAAACAGACGTGAGCCGGCCTCGACCACGGTCACGTCGCAGGCCCCCGCTGCCGCTGCGGCAACTTCCAGTCCGATGATCCCGCCGCCCACGATCAGGATCCTTCCTCCCATAGCCATCCGCTCGCGGATGGCGGCAGCGTCCTCGATCGTGCGCAGGACATGGATCGGCACGGTCAACCCGGCAAGCTGATCGCATTGCCGGGCGCTGGTGCCTGTCGCCAGAACCAGATGATCGTAGGAAAGCTCCTCACCCCCGGCGAGCGCCACGACCCGTGCATTGGGATCGGCGTCGACGACGGGGCTGCCGAGCCGCAAATCTATTTCGGCGGCGCTCCAGTCGCCCTGTGCCTTCATGAAACGAGTCGACCAAGCCGGATCTGTCAGCATTTCCTTGGATAGCTGGGGTCGCTCGTAGGGCAGATGCGGCTCCGCCCCGACCAGAACGACCGAACCGGAAAATCCCGCCGAACGGAGTTCCAGCGCAACTCGGGCCCCGGCCTGACCGGCGCCAACGACAACGACTCGGTCGGTCATGGTCGGCCAACGAACCGGCAGGCCACGCCCGGAGCATTTCTGTAATTGTGGGTCTGCATTCTCTCCCCCCTTCTCCGGCAACCTCCCGGCCGGTCAACTTTCTTGCCAAGGATTTACAAACAGTCTAGACTGCTTGTCAATGCACGAAAATCAGGGAGGTGCACAGTTATGTCGCAAAAAGCAGAAGATAGTGATAAAATACAGGTTGTTAGCGGGTATCAAAGCTGCAGTCTTGGCATGCTTCCACCGCGGATGCCGGATCGCGCAGATCCGCAGGTTCCCCATGATGCATCCCTCGGCAAAGTCCACTATGGCCGGATTGGGGGCGTCTATTTCTATGACCAAAATTTCGACGCCGCTGTCGGGATGGTTGAGATTGAACTCAGCATTCAATGCCTTTCCGAGGGGCATTGCCGCGTCGAGGCATTTGGTATCGGCGATGGCTTTCAATCCTGCTCGGCCAATGGTCAGGACGCACCATTGATCATTCAGTTGTGCCGCAGGGACGGAACGGTGGTCGCGGAATCGAAATGGTCTTATTCGCGTATTCTTTGTGGGCATGTCGAGGCGCTGACACACAAAGAAGACATCTTGCTTGCCAGCGAGGAATTCGAATCAATTGAACTGGGGGTGATTCCCTCGACAAAAGGGACTGTATGCACTTGCGCAATGCCGCTCGGCAGCTAGGTGTTGGATCCCTTCAGGTTGTTCAACTTTTGCCTGACGTCACCGCCCTCCGGGCAGATTTGAGCTGTCAATCTGCCCTTTAATTGCGGGCCTGCAATCTCAGGGTCGGGTCAAGCGTCGATCATGCAGGTCGCTCTTTCCCCCATTCGAAGACCGTCCCGTCGACCCCGATGCAGTGTAGAAATACAGCCAACTTGCGGGCGGCAGCGACCTGGGCCTTCTTCATGCCGTTGCGCTTGGCGAGGCGGAGGCCCCATGCTTTCAGGGCGCACCATTTTTCGTCCGGTGTAGCAGGACGCTGGCCGCCTCGAACAGAAAGGTTCGTAGCATCCGGTTTCCCCATCGCGATACGCGGCCGTTGGTGTCAGTTTCGCCGGATTGCTAGCGGCGCGGAGTCAGGCCGAGGTAGGCACCGGCCGTCGCCGCACTTCGGAATCGCGAGGGATCATCGATCTTGTGGCGGAACGTAAGCGCCGTCACCACGCCGATGCCGGGAACCGTCATAAGACGTCGGGTGGTTTCGTCTTCCCGTGCGAGTTGGCGGACCCTCCGATCAAGCCCGTCCAATTCGCCACACACATTCGCATGAACGGAGATAAGCGGCAGCAGCACAGGCCAAAGGATATGCCCGACGAGGTGGTCCATGCCATCAAATGGCAGACCGCCAGCCGCTACATGATGGTTGAGGCCTTCGCACAAATCGACACCGAGGAGATCGACCCCATTCTCAGCATCACAACGAAAGCCGCCTGATCATGCCCTCAGGCCATCCGGGAAATTACACCAGCTTGATGGGGTGGATGCCCCCTGCTTGGCGGCATCGATGTGCCAGAGCGTGGTAAAGCCGAGGCATTCCACAAGGAGACAGGGAGCATCCGTCATGGAGATTACGACAATTGGGCTGGATCTGGCAAAGAACGTGTTTCAGGTCCACGGCGTCGACACCGAAGGAACGGTCGTCTTGCGAAGGAAGCTGAGGCGTTCCGATCTAATCACATTCTTCGGGAGCATTCCTCCGGTCCTGATCGGTATGGAGGCTTGCGGAGGCGCGCACTTCTGGGCCCGGGAACTGGCCGCGCTTGGCCATGAAGTTCGGCTGATGCCTCCGGCTTATGTCAAGCCATACGTCAAGAGGGGCAAAACTGACGCGGCCGATGCCGAGGCGATCTGCGAGGCAGTGACGCGACCGACCATGCGCTTTGCATCGATCAAGACGGTGCCCCAGCAATCGGCAGGCGTGGAACTGAAGGTCCGACAGCTGCTGATCCGGCAGCGCACACGCACGGTCAACGCGCTGCGCGGCCATCTCGCGGAGTTCGGCATCGTCGCGGCGAAAGGCATCGGCCGGCTGGATGAGCTCGTCGTGATCGTCCGCGATGCGTCGGATCGGCGCCTGCCGGACGCCGTGCGCGACGTGTTGCAGGATCTGACCCAAGAGATCGATGGGCTGAATGACCGGATCAGGCGGATCGACCGTCGCCTGGTCAAGCATTGCAGGGAGGATGAGACAGCTCGGCGTCTGGCAACGATCCCGGGAGTTGGCCCGATCACCGCCTGCGCGTTGCAGGCCATGGTGACTGCCCCGAAATCCTTCCGGTCCAGCCGTCACTTCGCGGCCAGGATCGGTCTGACGCCGAGGGCGAACTCGAGTGGCGGCAAGGAACGGCTTGGCCCTATTTCCAAGCAGGGCAACACCATGCTGCGATCGTTCCTCGTGCTGGGCGCGATCGCCAGATTGCGCAATGTCCGCTCCTCGCCCGAGCGCGATGGATGGATGTCGGCACTCCTCGCGCGACGCCCCTACAAGGTGGCAGCCGTCGCGGTTGCCAACAAGCTCGCCCGGATCGCGTGGGCGCTCATGGTCAGGGGAGGCATCTACAGGGAAACCGCCACGTCCTGATCCGAAGACCGCGTTTCGCCGGAACCGCCACCGGCGAAGGCCAAGGTGCACCACGATGATGAACGCGAAGAACCGGTAGCCCGACAGCGAGAAAGCCCGTGTCCGTCAACGCGCCCCGAGAGCGCCACTTTGATCCGGCACTCGTTTCCGCGCATCTCATCAAGGCCCGCAGCCAAGGTGCTGCAAGTCGAGGCCGGACACATGACCGCACCGTTCGATCGCTGTCATCACCAAAATCGCGCCTTGACCCGCAGGGGGCATCCACACATGACGGACGTGACCCCTTCCGGCCCTGGCTTGAGGCACAACTCTCCCGCATCCCCCGGTCCTCGAAGCTTGCCGACGACATAAGATACACGCTGGCCCGCTGGCAGGGCCTCACCCGGTTCCTCGAGGATGGGCGTCTCGAACTGGACACCAACCCCGTCGAAAACCAGATCCGGAAGATTGAACCGCGCCGGGTTTGCCGGAGGCTGATTTCGTTTAGTTACGCGGCCATGTCTTCAGTTTCCAGAGCGGCGTAGAAGTTTGCCTCTGCTTCTGCCGGAGGGATGTTCCCGATCGGCTCGAGCAGGCGGCGGTTGTTGAACCAGTCGACCCATTCGAGGGTGGCATATTCGACGGCCTCGAAGTTGCGCCACGGCCCGCGACGGTGGATGACCTTGGCCTTGAACAGGCCGTTGATCGTTTCCGCCAAGGCGTTGTCGTAGCTGTCGCCGACGCTGCCCACGGATGGTTCGATGCCGGCCTCCCCCAACCGCTCGGTGTAGCGAATGGACAGGTATTGGGCGGATTCAACCGGTCGTCGCAACACCTTCGATCTTATCTTGTTTGAGCAGCCGGTCGAGGGCCTCTGCCGGCGTTTGCCATCCCAGCGTCTTCCGGGGACGCGTGTTTAGCGCATGGGTCACGGCACTCAGCTCTTCGGCGCCATGTTTGCTGAGATCCGTGCCCTTGGGGAAGTATTGGCGGAGCAGACCGTTGGTGTTCTCGTTGCTGCCGCGTTGCCAGGGGCTCTGAGGGTCGCAGAAGTAGATATCGAGACCGGTATCGATGCGGAGCTGCGCGTGTTGGGCCATCTCGGCACCTTGGTCCCAAGTCAACGAGCGACGCAGATGGGCAGGCAGGCTGCCGATCGTCCCTGCGATGGCATCGCGGACGGCTTCGGCACCGTGACCCGTGAGAGCCGGACCGTTCTTGACCGACTTTCCCGCGCCGTGCCCCTCCATGCGTGGCAAGTGCAGGAGCATGGTGAAGCGGGTCGTGCGTTCGACCAGCGTGCCAATCGCCGAGCTGCCGAGACCGAGAATGAGATCGCCTTCCCAATGCGCTGCTTGGCGTATATCTACATGGATCAGCCGTGTCCGGTGGTCTTCAGCCGCAGAGCGACTGACCTGCTCCCCTGAAAAGTCCTCGGTTTGAAGTTAGCCTGTTCTCCAAACGAGGAGACAGACAATGCGGAAAAGCCGTTTCAGCGAAGAGCAGATCATTGGCATCCTGAAGGAGCACCAGGCCGGGATCGGCGCCAAGGAACTCTGCCGGAAGCATGGCATCAGCGATGGCACGTTCTACAAGTGGCGCTCGAAGTATGGCGGCATGGAGGTGTCGGAGGCCAAACGGCTGAAGGCGCTGGAGGCTGAGAATGCGAAGCTCAAGAAGATGCTCGCGGTGTCAATCGGCACGCAAACTTGACCCCCTCTCGGCGTCCAAAAATGACCCCCTTGGAGCGCACGGGTAGCTGGCCCGATGCGGTGTAGCCCCCATACAGCGCAGCCGTATCGGGCCAGCGGTGTCCTGGTCATTCGCGGGTTTTGAAGCGCCAGTGTTGATTTGCACTGAGAAGTGACCCGGGTAGGCATAGAATTTTCATTGAGATTTGACCCATGTGACCCTCCCCCGAGTGAAGAGCGAGGGGGCTTACGGAGTGATCGACATGGGACTATTGAACGTTATT
>NZ_JAEPMO010000189.1 GCF_017643905.1 Marivita sp. | reverse complement strand
CAGTGTTTTGAAGGTCATGACGGATGTCCTTGGACGTTTGCAGCGCGCGGACACGGGCATCGGCGCGGCGGATGGCGAGGTCGGCCTCTGCGGCGTGCTTGCCCTGCCGGAGCAGGATCCAGACTGCGACGCCAACGGCCGCAACAATTGTGCCCCAATAAGCGAAGCGTCGACCAAGGCCGGAGAGCAGCGCGGTTAGAACGAGGCTCATGGCGTTTTCCCCGAGCGGTGGTCGTCGATCCGGGCCGCCTTCGCGCGGAGCGCATAAACGACCACGCCGATGAACACCCCCGCACCAATCCATGGCAGGGCGATGGAAAGTGCGTTTTCCAGCCCGATCAAGGTGAACACGCGCCCGGCCATGTCGCGGGCCTGCTCGGCCTCCATCAGCGCCGGGGCGATCTGGCTGCCGATCGATCCCGCTGCACCAATGACACCGAGACCGATCTGCGCATTGGATGCCGTTACGATCCGGCTTTCTGCAGGCGCGCCAGATGCCCTCTCAGATGCAATTTTCCGAGGAGACGCTCTTTCCAGCGCTTCGGTCAGCGCCACATCGATGATCGGCACGAGAGCCAGATCGTTGTCGTTTCGGAAGGCCAAAATGGCAGCGCGGGTGCGCGGCCCCACTTTTCCGTCGACTTGGCCGACTTCGTGATAGCCCAGATCCTTCAACCGCTGCTGAACCGCCCTCACCGACAGCGTCACAGCGGGCGCGACATTCCCGGCGCGCCGCACACCGAGGAGTTTCGAGGCCGGGTAGCGCTTCACATTGACGGCGTCGTCTTGGTTACCGCCCAGGCCCCAGACCCAAGCGCCCTCGATCCGGTCAATGAAGAACACATGGCCCTGCCAGTTGGAATTGCCGCGCGGAATGACCCCGATGTCGCCTTGCTGGGCATCTGCCACCTCGATGGGCACGCCCCAGTCGAGATAGGAGCGCGCCGTCAGCTTGCGGGTGGATTTGATCCCGGCCATCTCGAGGCAATGTCCGACGAAGGCCGCGCACCAGGCGACGGAGTCGTGTTCAACCCAATCGTGTCCGACAGAGGCATACATCTCCATGATGACGGGGTTGTCGGCGGGGCCCGGGCCCTCGGTTGTGCCGATGTAGCTTCGGGCGATATCGAATGGCGTCATGGTTGTCTCCCATGCAAAGCAAAGCGCCGCCCGAGATGGGACGGCGTGTGTGATTTCAGCGACTTGGTGGACGGTTTATTTCTTACGGCAGAGCCAGGCGGCGAGCAGTGCTTCGGCCCCACGTGGGCCCAGATAAGCAAGGGTTGCCACAAACCCGGTCGAGACGGGCTGCGACAGGCCGATGTAACGCGCTGCCGCCTCCCCGATCAGCGCCATGCCGACGGCGACGGGGATTTCCCAGAGAAGTTCCTTGCCGAAGAAGCGGCGGTTGCCGAGCTTCACCTCGCCCGAATGCCACATGAGCCGCCCCGTAAAGGCGCCGATCAGCGTGGTCACGGCGCCTCCGAAGACCGAGTTGATCATGTCGATGAACCCACCCTCATTCATGGGCGCGCCTCCTCTAATTCCGCCACCCGGGCGGCCAGGTCCTTGACGGCCTCAATCAAAAGGCCGGTGATATTGCCGTAAGCGACAGAGAGTTGTCCTGCCTCGCCGACCCGCACCACTTCCGGCAGGACGGCCTCGACCTCCTGTGCGATGACGCCGATCTGGCGACTGCCATCCATGGTGAACCGCACGCCGCGCAGGGCGGAGACCAGAGCCAGCGCGTCGGTGATGGTCTCCACCTCGGATTTCAGGCGGGCATCAGACGAGGAGACGAAGTTCGGGGCGGTGACGACGCCAGTGAAGGTTGCCCCGGACAGCGCCGCTTTTGCTGCGATCGCCGTGTCATAGTCGGCAGAGGATTTCGTGGCCATGGTCCCGAGGCCAAGGTTGGTCCGAGCTACGGCGGTATTTGCCAGCCCCGCCAGATTGCCTGCCGCATCCAGCAGCGCGTCCCAGCCTGTGTTGGTGGCGTTTCGTCGGCGCAGCACCGACGGCGACACCGAGGTATCGACCCAGAGCATACCGGCAACCGTGGCTGTTGGTGCCGAGGACCCGGCACTCGTCGATTGCAGTGCGGCGATCACCTCATTGATGCGCGCTCGAACGGCCGCGCCCGCGTCGTTCGCGATCACGAAGTTGGATGTCTGCGCCATCAAACGACCTCATCGGCATAAAGCCGTAGCTGCGAGACGATGGGCGTGTAGGACGCATCCTTCGTCGTGAGATGTGCCCGCGCTTCTACCGCGCGGGCCTCGATTTCGTGATTGTCGAGCCGGCCCCAGGGACCCCAGTTCGGCGAAGCGGCAGGATCGTCATCGGTTTCGCGGATCTCGAAGAGCACGTCGATTTCTGCACCAGCCGATCCATCAAAGTCGGCCCACGTGTCCATGAATGCGGTCCGCGCGTCGATCCGGTCATTAAGCGCCAGGGCGGCAACGCCGATTTCTGAGCGGAGCCGCACGCGTTTCACCGCGCCGAGATCGAGCCCGGCAGCAAAGCCGTACTGCCCCTCCATCGTAGAGACCTGCGTCACGCCATTTGCCGTTGCCGTGGCGAGAGTCAGGTTCGAACCCGTGACCTGCAGCCCAGATTTCGGGCCGAAGAAGCCGGGATCAGCCTGCAGGAAGTCCAAGGTCGAGAAGGCCAGCACCTGCGCGCCCTTGGTCGAGACCCGGGTTTCAGGGCCAGCACGGCCGCCGCTGTCTTCAGCCCGCACCAGATAGGTGCCGGGTTTGAGCGGCACCACGGCGATGGCTTCGCCGCCCGAGACCCGGTCCATCGAATAGCTGTCGGCCCAGGTGGCCGTCGCTTCCTTCGAGTGGCGGATCACGATGTTGCCGCCGACACGCACGTCTGGATCGGCCGAGCGGGTCCACTTCAGGATCGCAAGGCCACCCGCCGTTTGTAGCGTCACATTCTCAAGTTGGGCCGGTGGGGCGGTCAGGCCGAGGATTTCGGCTTGGGTTTCCTGCCAGGGCGAGGAGACACCCAGAACTGAGATCGCCTTCACGCGGAAGGCCCAATCCCCCGGCGCGATGTCGCGGATTTCCAGCGTGGTGCCATCCGTCCGCCCATAATCGATCCATTCGGCCGCACCAGCAAGTTTGCCTTGCAGCTGATAGGCCGCGACAAAACCCGAAGGTGCAGCTTCCCAGCTGATCTTCGCGAGCACCTTCAGCCCGCCCCCATCCCGCGTGATGTAGAGGTCCTCGGTGACCTGTGGCGCGCCGGGGGCGGGGATGTCATGGGCATTCGGCAGCACCGTCCGCGGGGCGGCTGCGTAGATCTGCTGCTCGGATGCTGACCAATCATATACCAAGGGCGAGGTCTCGCGCAGGACCAGTTCCGGCAGCAATAGCGCCCCATCGCCCGAGGCCGTCAGATCGAGGCTCACCCCGTGCACCTCGAAGGGCTTCGCCGCAAAGCCCCACCGGGCGTAGGAAAGCGTTACTACATCGCCGACGGTGGCCGCCCAGGCGGAAAGCTTGCCCGACAGCCGCACCGTCATCTGCCGACGTGCACGCTCCAGCTCAATCTTGGCCAGTCGCTGCGCAATGGCGGCGGAGATCGTGAAGGGCAGCGAGATATCGCGCCATTTCCGCTCACCACCGTCCTCAACGAGGTAAACATCCGAGGCAAAGGCCGGAAAGTCATCCGGCTGCCAGTCGTTCTCGGGGCTGACGAACTGCCCCCGTACGCCGTTGAAGTTCGAGGACATGGTCACGCGCGTGGCGAGCGTCAGCCCGCCCTCGCGCACATGATCCGAGGTGAGCGCGACATCAGGCGCACGCCAGGCACCAGCATGAATGCGCCAGGACCCGCCTGAGAAGGCGCAGCGCCCGGCGAAGCTCGACAGCATCCCCTCAATGATGGTCTTCGGGACTTCCGAGAGGGTGATCACCCCGTTGCAGGCATAGCGCGGCTCGGATCCACCGCCTGCAAGAGGAACGGTCTCGTCACAGATGTTCGCCGCCTCAACGAGGGACATCTCGTCGATCCCGTCGGGCTGGCCGATGCGCGCGCCAATGCCCCAGGTCGCGTTGGCCATATAGTCGGCCAGGCAGAGGGCGGGGTTTTCGGAATAGCCTGCGGTTTGGGTGCGGGGGTCCCAGATGTCGTCTTTACCCTCGATGTCCACCGTGATGTTCGGGATCCCGCCCGGGAAGGCGTCCTGGTCATAGGTGAGCCGCAACCGGATCGCGGCACAACCCCGCAGCCGATGGTTCTCAGTCCATTTGTCCGGCAGCGCGGATTTCAGGCCTGCGAAAGCCGTCTGGTCGGCGGCGCCGAGTTTCTTTTCAACGACGACCCTTCCGGCCCAGCGACCCTGGGCGGTACCAGCTGCATTCACAGCCACTTCGCCCTCAAAATAGATGGCGCCGATCGATTTGACCTGATGCGTGGCCAGCACGATCACCAGATCGAGGTGTTTGTTGTCTGATCCTGAGGAATGCAGGAAGACGATGACCCCGCCCTTGCGGGTGCGGCCGTAGACGAGGTCGCGCGGCACCACCGGCTCGCGGATCGTCACCGTCCGCGGCTGCATCGTGGTCTGCGGTTTTGGCATCAGGGCCTGCGCCGCGTAGGACAGCAGAAGCGTGCCGCCGATCCGCAAGAGCGCAGCGCCAATGCCGCCCGCAGCCAATACGCCGCTGATCGCCCCCGCGATCGCGGTGACGGCTGTCACGATGAAGGGCATCGAAGGGTTCCCGCGAAAGAGGTCTGAAGAAGCATTGTTCGAGCTTTGAAAACACAGAGCTTGTTTGCTAGGGTCGGCGCGAGAAGGCCCATCACTTTTTTTTGCTCACCGAGGTCTGGGTGACGCATATTGACCCTGCAGTACCCAAGCTGCTCGTCCTCAGGGTCTCCGTCAGCCCAAAGCGCGGTCCGGGAGGAGGAGCCTGGACCGCGCGGTAAAAATCTGCAGTTTAAGCCACCGGCAAATCAGACCGCCCAAGCAAATCGGCAAGAGGTCAGCGGTACGGTGACGAGACCTTCAGGGGCCATCCCAACCGCCGAGGCCCCTGTGCAGATGCCGAAGCCAAGACCGGTGTCGGCCAGAACCACATCACCGCGTTGAGTGAGAAGGACAGACCGGCGAGGTTCTCCCAAGAGCGCGCGCCCCATCTCCTCAAGCGAAGCCCAGCCCAGTCGGCGCATCACGCGCTGCCCGCCAAGCGCGGTGGTGTAACGACCGCGCCAGAGGGCTGCGATATCCTCACCGCCGGTCAGGATCATGCGCACCTCGAAGGCAAATGTCGGGCAGTCGTGGACGCTCCAAACGAAAGGCTTAGCCCGTGCCGCATCGATGGCTGCGGCGAGAAGGCGTTCCCAGTGGTCAACATGTGGCATTGATCATTCCACCTGGAGTATCGCTGAGCCTAGTTGGACGATCGGTGCGCGAGGCGGGGACGAACCGAATTTACCAGACGATTGGCGGTGTCAGTCAGCCAGCGCAACTGAGCCTCCTCGTTCCCGACTTCAGCAATTGGCCGGGAAATGGCGATCGTTACGACCCCAGGCTTTTTCCCTGCCTCGACACGCAAGTCTGACAAGCCGGTTTCGTTCTTGAGGGCATTCGCTTCCTCGATCAATCCGTGCAGATCGACGCTGTCGTCCTGCACGAGGTAGAAGCCGAGGCTATCTTGATACCGGTATCCGGTGAGCCAGCGTCCGGGCCGTGGCATGCTGATCCGCACCCAGTTGTTTCCGCCATGCGTTGGTTTTGTTTGGTCCGGGTGGTCGAAGCGAACCGTTGAAATAAACCTGTCCCAGAAAGACCTATTGGCGCTCCGCACGTCCGAGCCATTTGTTCCTGGAGGCCCGACCTCTTCCTCCGAAACGTCCTCGGTGACGAGGGGACGATCTTGTGCATCAACTAGAACGCGCTGACGCAGGATTTCCGTTCTGAAGGGAATATGGGGCACCAAAAGATGTTGCCCGTTGCTGTCCTTCCAGACCTGCAATTCAAGCAGGGTAAGTCGTGCACCACGGTCGAGAAGATGTTCGGCGATCGCAGCGGTATCTTCACGGATGCCGTCACCCGCGATGATCAGTTCGATGTCACCGCGCGCAAGACTGGACGCAACGCGATCTGTGAACTCTTCCTCTGTCGCTGCGTCAGGAATACCAGCGACAAGATCATACAGAGGGTTCTGTCCCGTCATGCCAAATCTGCTTTTTAGCGTTGCGGTCAGATCTGAATAGCTCAGGCGTCGAAACAGAGACGCATACTCGAGCAGCTGGGCAATCACTTCTCGACGTGCCTGCGGGTTTCGCCAGAGCTTGCATTCAATCAAGACCGGTCGGCCATGGCGGGTGACCCCAAACACGTCGACAAATACAGACGAGCCGTATTTCGACAGCGGAAATTCCCGGCAAACAGAAATAAAGTCTCCCGCGCCAGGATCGATCCGGTTCAGAGGTATGATCCTCGGATATTCAAAAATCTTGTCCCTCAGCCAGTGTTCGTTCATGCCGCTGCGCAGATCGACTCGTTCAAGGTAGGTTGCCGTTTCAAGGGCCGCATCGAGCAGGAGCGAAGACGTCATCAGGTGGACCTTTTTAGTTTTTGGTGAACAAAACCATGCCTATCGCGACAGAAGATACAAGCACTTGCGGCGCGCTCCTCGTCAGCCACGCCCCCAGGTGATTTCCCTGTCCTGGATCGCGGTGACATATTCAAACCCGAGATCGCCCGGGAACAAGACCTGCTGGCTTTCATGGGTGTAGCGCCAGGTCCGCGCCACGGTGAGATCGATCAAGCGGCTTTCATAGCTGATGGTGATCGTGCAGGTATCCGCGTCGTCCTTGATTTCAGGGACATCGAGCCGACCTGAGAAGGCCT